>JBGSYU010000147.1:0-1962 GCA_041750715.1 Lacipirellula sp. | reverse complement strand
GGGCGAAGAGCTGACCGAGCCGCACTTGACGGTGGCCTCCTACGGCGCTCGGGGCGGGCGCGGCGGCGCACACGGCGTACCGTCAATGCACCACGGTCATGGCCAGAAAAAGGACGAAGTGGAGATCGACGACGAACGCTTTTTCCGAGCCATCGACCGCACGATCCTGGAGTACCACTCCCGCCCGTCGGGACTTCCACTGATGCTCGCGGCGCTGCCGGAGCACCATCACCTTTTCCACAAGGTCAGCCACAATCCGTTTTTGATGGCCGATGGCATCGGCGCGGACCCGGGATCGATCTCGCCGGACGAACTTCGCCAAGAAGCCTGGCGGACGGCGGAGCCTCAATATTTAGAACGCCTCTCGAATCTCGTCGACGACTTCGAGCAAGCACGATCCAAGCAGCTCGGGTCCGCGGACTTGACCGAGGTAGCCCAGGCGATGCTCGCCGGTCGGGTTGGACAGCTTCTGGTCGAAGCGGACCGGCAGGTACCTGGCAAGCTCGACGCCGCTTCGGGCCGCATCGAGTTTGGCGACCTAGCTCACCCGGAAGTCGACGATTTGCTCGACGATCTCGCGGAGCTCGCCCTGAAGATGGGCGGCGAGGTCGTGGTCGTTCCCGCGGAACGTATGCCCTCCACGACCGGTGCGGCCGCAACCTACCGGTTCTAAAGTCAACGATGAATTTAACCAGGAGATTGAAATGCCAGTTTACGCCATTGCAAAGCGAGGGAGCGAATTCCTCGATACGCCGGTATTCCATGCTGGGTCGTCGGACGACGAGGAAGCAATTGCGGTCTTCACCGATCGCGATTCGGCAAATCAATATATCGAAGGCGCCGGCTGGTCCGACCATGAAGCCGGCGAGCTAACCTCGCTGCAACTGTTGCAGTTGATGGTTAAGGCTCACGCAGATGGAACTCGATTCCTGGCCGTCAATCCGGAACGAACGGGCCAACTTGCCGGCGAACTGCAAGGTGTCGTCACGATCGAGGAACGACTTAATGAGGTCGCTAATTCCATTTCCCGCGACGTGCTTGGCGAGTCAGCATCGTGACGAACGGCTTAGGCATGTATCAAGCGAGAGTCGGAGTTTCTCGGCCGCGATTGCCGATCCGCCGCGACGAACTGGTTCTGCGGATGGTGCTCGCCTGCTTCGTCAGCGCGTTGCCCTCAACGGTTCTGGCACAGGAACCGGTCGGCAAGTCCGGCGAACCGCAGACCCTGTCCGGCCCCAACGAACAAGAAGTCTCCGCGGCGCCCGCCAAGGTGGACGTCAACCCCGTCGCGCGCGATGAAGAGATCGGCAAGCGCCTCCAGAGCGTCCTGAATGCCACCGGCTGGTTCAACGAACCGCAAGTCCGCGTCGAGGAAGGAGTCGTCTTCCTCAGTGGTCTTGTGGACTCCGAAGAGTTGAAGGTATGGGCAGGCGATCTGGCGCGTAACACGCAGGACGTCGTCGCCGTCGCCAATGGGATGGAAGTGACCCAGCCATCGGCATGGGACTTTAGTTCGACGTGGAGCGGCCTGGCGGTTCTATGGCGCGACTTCATTCGCTCGCTTCCCTTTCTCGCGTTCGGATTGTTTATTCTGGCGTTGTCCATTGGCGCCGGAGCGTTGGCAACGCGAGCAGCACGGGCGTTCCTGCAACCTCGGATTCGAGCGAGACTCCTGCGGAACGTAGTCGCCTATGGAGTCGGCGTGCTCGTTGTCCTTGCCGGCGCCTACATCATTCTGCGGGTCTCCGGCCTCACCCAACTCGCATTAACTGTCGTCGGCGGCACCGGCCTGATCGGTCTGGCCGTCGGCATCGCGTTTCGAGACATCACCGAGAATTTCCTGGCCAGTATTTTCCTCAGCATGCAGAAGCCCTTCGAGACGGGCGATTTGGTCGAGATCACTGGCGAGACGGGATACGTGCAGCAGTTGAACATGCGCACTACTGTTTTGATGACGCTGGA
>JBGSYU010000146.1:0-2426 GCA_041750715.1 Lacipirellula sp. | reverse complement strand
ACTTCTGGCGACCGCTGAACTTCGTCGACTCTTTGCGAGATGGCATTTGTTTTCTTCACGTGCGAGCTATCCGCGGTAGCGGGGCACACGAAAGCGCAAACGATTACGCAACTTCGAAGCAGATTGGCTTTCATCTAAACCTCTAGGGCATGCGTAGCTGAGTATGGCAGCATTGGTTTCGTGAGGATAATCCGGACCACGAGCACGCATTGTTAGATCGGTGGCCTGGGACGCCAATACCAATGCGCGACGACTTCGGGCGAGCGAATTCCCGAATGAATATAGATGCTAGCTCTGAGCGCGGCGCCATTTCCCGCGAGTCTCATTCCCAGGAAGTTCAAGTCCCGCCGCCAGATCAAAGGCCGCGCAATTCCTGCCGGATTTTCTCCAAGAGCGGGCGCGAGCCGAATTGGTCGCACCAATGTTCGATGTACGGCCAGTCAAGCGATTCGCCCTTGATTGCAATGACTGTGCGCACGTCGGTGATGTCCTTCTCACGGCCCAGGTTATGAGCCCAGCGTAGCTTGGTAACGACCGCGTCTTCCGCGGTAGCGATCCACGTTGGGCGCCCTAACCAGTCGACTCGTTGACGCCGCGAAAATCGAAGTTGGTCGTGCGGGTCGTCGCTGAGCCCGAATAATTCCACGATGAAACCCTCGCCTGCCTGTGCGCGCAGAATGAGTTTCTTGGTTGCCGTGACGCTCTCGAAGCCGAATTGAGGGTCAAGGCGAAGCAGATCGAATTCTCGAGCCACCAGCTGCGCCGTGTCGCCAAGGTTTGCCTGAATGACGAAATCGGCGTCTTTCGTCGAGCGAACGATCGAGTGAAAGTTGGTCGAGAGCGACCCGACGAGCATGTACGGCGTGGCATGCTCGTTGAGGATTTCGACGACGCGAAGCGAGATGTCTTCCGCGTTCACGGCAGCGACTCCAGGCGGCGAATGATTTCGAGCCGCTCGCTGCGGACGCGCCGGGCCTCTTCCTCGCCGATGTCCGGAAATTCCGCCTTAATGCCAGCGAGCATGCGGCGCGACGCCTCGTCGAAGAGGCGCAGACTTTCGCTCATTTTTTGAGCGCCGCTAAGGCCGCGCGAACGTTCGATTTCGTCCCAGAAACTAGCGTCCATGGTCGTGCCGCGGTAGGCATTGAAACATTCGGACTGGCGCTCTCATTGTAGCACGGCGTCGTACAGCGCCGACGGCGCATGAAAAAGCCGCGAGGACGGCCCCGCGGCGCAAATACGTTCGAGTCTCGGCGAGACTCGGCTACAGCTACGCCGGCTGCAGCTCCAGCTTCCGCTCGGCGATGATCTCGGTCTGGATGTTCATCGGCACGGGCTTGTACTTGGCCAGTTCCATCGTAAACGTCCCCTGTCCTTGCGTCATCGAGCGGAGGTCGGTCGAGTAGCCGAAGGTTTCGGCCAGCGGCACTTCGGCGATGATCTTGGTCGTCTTGCCGATCATCTCGGTGCTGGTCACGATGCCGCGGCGGGAGGAGATGTTGCCCACCACCGCGCCTTGGAAGGACTCGGGACATTCGATTTCCACGAGCATGATCGGCTCCAGGAGCGCCGGCTTCAGCTTGTGGAACTGCTCCCGCATGAGTTCTTGGGCGGTGAGCATAAATGCCATATCCGAGCTGTCGACGTCGTGGTATTTGCCGTCGGTCAGTTCGAATTTGAAATTGACCACCGGGAAGCCCGCCAGCGGCCCCTTGGCGAGCATGTTGCGCACGCCCTTCTCGATCGCCGGAATGAAGTTCTTGGGGATGCGGCCCTGGATGACCTTGTCGACGAACAAGAATTCGCCGTCCGCTTCGGCGCGGTCTTCGTCGGTCAGCGGGCCCATGTTGCCGATAATGCATCCGTACTGGCCCGAGCCGCCGGTTTGCTTTTTGCGAGTGTGATTGAACGCTGCGGGCACGGTGGGGGCTTCGCGGTAGCTGACCTTGGGGGCGCCCACCTCGACCTCGACGCGGTACTCGCGGCGAATGCGCTCGACGTAGATCTCCAGGTGCAATTCGCCCATGCCGGCGATGACCGTTTCGCTCGTCTCTTCGTCGGTGAAGACATTGAAGGTCGGGTCTTCCTTGCGGAACCGCTGCAGGGCCTTGCTCATGCGGTCGATGCCCTCGCGGGTGAGCGGGTTGATCGACATCTTGATGACCGGCTCCGCGACGAACATGCTTTCGAGCGTCGCGTAGCCCGGCTCGGGGGCGTACGTGTCGCCCGACGCGCAGTCGAGGCCCATGATGGCCACGATGTCGCCCGCCTCGGCCGCGTCGATGTCCTCGCGGCGGTCGGCGTGCATCTTCACGATGCGGCTAAAGCGATCCTTCTTGCCGGTCCGCTGGTTGATGTACATCTCGCCCTTCTTCGCCGTGCCCTGGTAGACGCGGGTGAAGGTGAGCTGGCCGAACTCGTCGTCC
>JBGSYU010000145.1:0-16643 GCA_041750715.1 Lacipirellula sp. | reverse complement strand
GTCGGCTGCTCGCGGAGAAGCGAGCCTACGCCGATCACTGGCTCAGCTTCTGGAACGACCTGCTTCGCAACGACTATCGCGGCACCGGCTACATCGACGGCGGCCGCAAGCAGATCTCGCCCTGGCTGTACCAGGCGATCCAGGGCAACAAACCCTACGACAAGTTCGTCCGCGAATTGATCGCGCCGGCGCCGGAGTCTCAAGGCTTTGCGAAGGGCATCGTGTGGCGCGGGCAGGTGAACGCCAGCCAGCGGCCCGAGCTCCAGTTCGCTCAGAATGTGGGCCAGGTGTTTCTGGGCGTGAACCTGAAGTGCGCTTCGTGCCACGACAGCTTCATCGACCATTGGAAGCTCACCGACGCCTACGGCCTGGCGGCGATCGTCAGCGACGTGCCGCTGGAGATTCACCGCTGCGATAAGCCGACCGGCGCCATGGCGAGCGCGTATTTTCTGTTTCCGGAACTCGGCGCCGTCGATGGGACCGCGCCGCGCGCGGAGCGGATGAAGCAGCTTGCCGACGTGATGACGCAGCCCGATAACGGCCGACTGACGCGCACGGTAGTCAACCGGCTGTGGCATCGACTGCTGGGGCGCGGCATCGTCCATCCGGTCGATTCGATGGGCACGCGGCCGTGGAATGCGGATCTGCTGGATTATTTGGCCATTCACCTGTCCGACTCGGGTTACGACCTGAAGCAGACGCTCGAACTGATCGCCACTTCCAAACTGTACGGCATGCAAAGCGTGCCGCTGGATGAGTCGGCGGCGGCGGACTTCGTGTTCGCCGGGCCTGCGTCGAAGCGGATGACCGCCGAGCAGTTTGTCGATGCGTTGGCTCGCGTCACCGGCGTGGCGGCGGAGAAGACGGCTAACGACGAGTTGTTCGTGACGAAGGTTATGGGTGAAGGCGGGGCAAGGGGGAGGCCGTTCGTGCGGGCGGCGCTGAACACCTCGACGCCACTGATGCGAACCCTGGGGCGCCCGAACCGCGAGCAGGTGGTGACGACTCGGCCCGCGGAACTGACCACGCTGGAAGCGCTGGCGTTGAGCAACGGGCTGCCGCTTGCGGAGTTACTGGATGCGGGCGCCGCGAAGTTGATCGGCACTGTCGGCGGCGACGGTTCCGAGGCGTCGGCGGAAGAATTCTGCCGTTCGCTCGTACGTTCGGCTCTGTCGCGTGAGGCGACTGATGAAGAAGTCGCCCGGCTGGTGGAACTGGCCGGCGACCCGATCAGCGCGGCTGGCGTGGCGGACCTGCTGTGGTGCATCGCGATGCTGCCGGAGTTTCAATTGGTGCGATAATTCCAGCGGCGGCTCCGTTTGGCGAAGGGGTCGGGAGTCTTTTGCAACTGGAAACGTTTTTTGCCGGGAAAGTCTCGAGTTGCAAAAGACTCCCGACCCCGTCCGGCCGCAACCAGAACCGCTACCGGATCGAGCCAAAACTTAATCTCGGCCACCGCAGAGGCTACAATAAAGGCTGCCAACCCGCCCCACCTGGACCTGCCCCTTCCTGCCACATCCAACAGACGGTCGTTGCTCTGCCAGCGACGCGGAACACTGTTAATGACTTACTATCGCGTCACGTTTTGCTGGTTCGCTTTCGCCGCGGCGCTGGTCGCTGCGCAAGCGCATGCCGACGAGCGCGTCGACTACACCCGTGATGTGCGGCCGATCCTCGCGAGCAACTGCTTCCACTGCCACGGCCAGGACCCGTCGCACCGCGAGGCCGAGCTGCGGCTCGACGTGTTCGAGTCGCCCAGCGATGAGGTGAGCGGGGCCGAAACGGTGATCGTTTGCGGCGACGTCGAGGGGAGCGAACTGGTCAATCGGATCGAGAGCGACGATGCGGACGTGCGGATGCCGCCGGGCGATTCGGGGAAGGTGCTCAAGGCCACGGAGATTGAAATCCTGCGTAAGTGGGTGGAGCAGGGCGCCGAGTATCAGAAGCACTGGGCGTTTACGGCGCCGGTGCGGCCGGCTGTGCCGGCGGTGAGCGATGCAGGGTGGGTACGCAATCCGGTTGATGCGTTCGTCCTTGCCGGGCTCGACGCGGGAGGGCTGAAGCCCTCTCCGCCGGGGGACGGTAATACGTTGCTGCGGCGGGTGTCGCTGGACTTGGTGGGATTGCCGCCGACGCTTGAAGAAATGGCGGCGTGGGAAGCTTTGCAAGACGGCGTTAAGCTGCGAGCGGGTGGGGAAATGCCAGGGTATGGCGAAACCGTGGAGCGGCTCTTGGCGTCGCCGCATTTTGGGGAGCGGTGGGCGCGGCTGTGGCTCGATGCGGCTCGGTACGCCGACTCGGACGGGTTCGAGAAAGACAAGCCGCGGTTCGTCTGGCACTACCGCGACTGGGTGATCGACGCCATCAACGCCGACAAGCCCTACGACGAGTTCATCATCGAGCAAATCGCCGGCGACCTGTTGCCCGCCGCGACGCAGGACCAGCGTATCGCGACCGGGTTCCTGCGGAACTCGATGATCAACGAAGAGGGCGGCATCGACCCCGAGCAGTTCCGCATGGAGGCGCTGTTCGACCGGATGGACGCCATCGGCAAGGGCGTGCTGGGCCTCACCGTGCAGTGCGCCCAGTGCCACACGCACAAGTACGACCCGATCGAGCATACCGATTACTACCGGATGTTCGCCTTTCTGAACAACTGCGATGAAGGGCAGATTTCGGCGTACACCGATGACGAGCAGTCGCAGTGGGAAGAGACCCGCAGGTTGATTGCACGCATTGAAGCGGAACTGAAGGCGGATAATCCCGACTGGGCGGAGCGAATGACCGCTTGGGAGCGGTCGCTAAACGATGACTCGGGGCAGTGGAGCGTTGTGCGCCCGGAACTCGACGCCAGCGGCGGGCAGAAGCATTACCTGCTCGAGGACGGCTCGGTGTTGGCTGCCGGATACGCGCCGACCAAGCACACGACCGATTTTTCGGTCGACGTGAAGGGACCGGCGAAGATCACTGCGATTCGGCTCGAGTTGCTTAACGACGCCAACCTACCGCACAACGGGCCGGGGCGCTCGATTCATGGGCTGTTCGGGCTCACTGAGTTCAAAGTCAACGCCGCGCCTGTCGGCGAGCCCGCGAAGGTGGCGCCGCTTGTCGTTGCGAAGGCTACCGCCGACGTGAGCCCGACGGAACAATTGCTCGAAGCGGCGTTCGGCGACCGCAGCAACGGCCGCCGCGTGACGGGGCCGATCGAATACGCGATCGACGGCAACAATCTCACGGCGTGGAGCGCCGACGTCGGCCCCGGCCGCAGCAACGTGCCGCACAACGCGGTGTTCGTGTTGGAGAAGCCGCTGGAGGTGGGCGTCGGGCAGCGGATCACGCTGAGCCTCGTGCAGAACCACGGCGGGTGGAACAGCGACGACAATCAGAACAATAACCTCGGGCGCTTCCGCTTCTCCGTGACCGGCGGAGAAAACGCGGTCGCCGATCCTGTGCCGGCGGCGGTGCGCACGATTCTCGCCGTTCCTGCGAAGGATCGCACGCCCGCACAGGTCGATGAAGCGTTCGGCTACTGGCGCACGACGGTCGCCGACTGGGTCGAGACGAATCGCCGGCTCGACGCGCTGTGGCGGAGCCATCCCCGCGGCACGACGCAACTGGCGCTGATCGAGCGCCGCGAGGTTCGCAAGACGCACCGCCTCGACCGCGGCAACTTCCTCGCCCTGGAGGAAGCAGTGACGCCCGGCGTGCCGGCGTTTCTACATTCGCTCACACGTGGGCCAGTCTCTCCGAGACTGGCCGATTCGAGTCTCGGAGAGACTCGTCCACGTAGCGGAGTTTCTCCGAAACTGCGGCATTCGAGTTCCGGAGAAACGCGCCTACGTACGCCCAACCGCCTCGACTTCGCACGCTGGCTCGTCGACCGCCGATCGCCGACCGCCGCGCGGGCGATCGTCAATCGCATCTGGCAGGCTTACTTCGGCATGGGGCTGGTGCGAACGGCCGAGGATCTCGGCACGCAGGGCGACCCACCCTCGCATCCAGAGCTGCTCGATTGGCTCGCGGTGGAGCTGATGGACAACGGCTGGCGCCAGAAGCACATCCACCGGCTGATCGTCAGTTCGGCGACGTACCAACAGTCGGCGGCGGCGACGCCCGAGCAGATCGCGCAGGACCCAGAGAACCGCCTGCTGGCCCGCGGGCCGCGGTACCGCGTCGACGCCGAGACGGTCCGCGATATCGCGCTGGCCGCGAGCGGGCTCTTGTCGAAGAAGATCGGCGGCCCGAGCGTCTATCCGCCGGCGCCGGAGTTTCTGTTCCAACCCCCGACCAGTTATGGCCCGAAGACGTGGGACTACGACACGGGCGCGGACAAGTACCGCCGGGGCCTGTACACATTCCGGTATCGCTCGGTGCCGTATCCGGCGCTGGAAAGCTTCGACGCCCCGCGGGGCGATACGTCCTGCGTGCGTCGCGTGCGGTCCAACACGCCGATGCAGGCGCTCACCACGCTCAACGAATCGCTCTACCTGGAAGCGGCCCGCGAACTTGCCAAACATACGGTCGCCGACGGCGGCGCCAGCGACGACGAGCGCATGGCCTACGCGATGCGCCGCTGCCTGTCGCGCGACCCGCGCGCCGAAGAGCTAGCGGTGCTGCAAGATTTTCTCGATACGCAGAAACAACGCTTCCACGCCAAAGGCGCCGACCCTTGGCCGCTGATCGCTGAAAAGCCGCCGGCGAACCAACAACTCGCGGGCAACGTGTCGCCCGCCGACCTGGCCGCCTGGACTGCATTATCGCGCGTCATCCTGAATTTGGACGAAACAATTACAAAGGAGTAGGCAGTGGGCAGTAGGCGGTAGGCAGTAACGAGAAAGTGTTTTTTGCACTGCCTACTGCCCTCTGCCTACTGCCCACTATTCCGCTATGAACTGCCAAACCCACCTCTACCGCAACATCCCGCCGCGCGACCTGGCCCGCCGTTGGTTCCTGAAGGAATGCGGCGTTGGTCTGGGCGCGATTGCGATGAATCAACTCGCTGCCGCCGGCGTCGCTCAGGCGGCCGCCGATCCGCTCGCCGCGAAGCAGCCGCATTTTCCGCCGCGGGTGAAGAACGTCATCTTCCTGTTCATGGCCGGCGCCCCCAGCCATCTGGAAATCTTCGACAACAAGCCGCAGCTTGCGAAGTTCGACGGCACGCTCCCGCCGCCCGAATTGCTCAAGGGTTACCGCGCCGCGTTTATTAATCCGAATTCGAAGCTGCTGGGGCCCCGCTTCAAGTTCGCCAAGCATGGCCAGTGCGGCGCCGAACTGTCCGAGCTGGTGCCGCACCTGGCCACCGTCGCCGACGACATCGCCATCGTCAAGTCGATGACGACCGAAGCGTTCAACCACGCCCCCGCACAGATTCTGATGAGCACCGGCTCGCAGCAATTCGGCAAACCGAGCATCGGCTCGTGGAGTCTGTACGGCCTGGGCAGCGAGTCGCAGAATTTGCCCGGCTTCGTCGTCTTCAGCACTGGCAGCAAAGGCCCCAGCGGCGGCAGCGCCAATTGGGGCAGCGGCTATTTGCCCACCGTTCACCAGGGCGTGCAGCTTCGCACCAGCGGCGACCCGGTGCTGTTCCTCTCGAACCCGCCAGGCGTGAGCGACCAGCTCCAGCGCCAGTCGCTCGATGCGATCAACGCGATCAACCGCCAGCATCTCGAGCAGATCGGCGATCCTGAAATCGCGACGCGGATCAACTCGTTCGAGATGGCCTACCGCATGCAGTCGAGCGCCCCGGAGGCGATGGACCTTGCGGATGAGCCCGAGCACATCCAAAAGATGTACGGCGCCGAGCCGGGGAAGGCGTCCTTCGCCAACACGTGCCTGCTGGCCCGCCGGCTGGTGGAACGCGGCGTGCGGTTCGTGGAAATCTTTCACGAAGCGTGGGACCAGCACGGCAACCTCGTGAACGACATCAAGAAGAACTGCGCCGATTGCGACCAGGCCAGCGCAGCCCTGGTGAAGGATCTCAAGCAGCGGGGCATGCTGGACGACACGCTGGTCATCTGGGGCGGCGAGTTCGGCCGCACGCCCATGGTGCAGGGTGGCGGCAACGATGGCCGCGACCACCACCCGAACGTCTTTACCATGTGGCTGGCCGGCGGCGGCGTGAAACCGGGCGTAACGCTGGGGGAGTCGGACGAACTGGGGTTCAACGTCGCGCGGGACAAGGTTCACGTCCGCGACTTGCACGCGACAATTCTGCACCAACTTGGCCTCGATCACACGCGGCTGACCTACAAGTTCCAGGGGCTGGAGCAGAAGCTAACCGGCGTCGAACCGGCGAGGGTGGTGCATGAAATTCTGGCTTAGTTGCGAGCGCTCGCTGGAGTCGCGTCATCCTGAGCGCAGCGAAGGATCTGGCGCCACGTTGCGCGCTAGATTATTCGCTGCGCTCAGAATGACGTTTGTCGGATTCGCGCTCGTCACTGCGGACCGCTCCGCTGCCGCCAGCCCCGACTTCGATCGCGACGTCCGCCCGATCCTTTCGGATAAGTGCTTCCATTGCCACGGGCCGGATTCCGAAAAACGCGAGGCTGAGTTGCGGCTCGATACTCGCGAAGGCGCCGTGGAGACTGCTGTCGTCCCCGGCCAGCCGGACGAGAGCGAGTTGATCGCCCGCATTACCTCGGATGACGAGTCGGCGCGCATGCCGCCGGCAGAGTCGAAGCTGGCGCTCACTGATGCCGAGAAAGACGTGCTCCGGCATTGGATCGCCGACGGCGCGGAATACACCGAGCACTGGTCGTTCCGCCCGCTGCCGGCGCGGGTGGCGCTGCCGCCGGTTAAGTTCACCGACTGGCCGCGGCAGCCGCTGGATCGGTTCGTCATGGCGCAACTCGAAGTCGAGGGCCTGCGCCCCTCGCCGCAGGCTGAACCGCTGCGACTCTTGCGGCGGATGACGCTCGATCTCACCGGGCTGCCGCCGACGCTTGAAGAGATTCAAGCGTTTGAGACGGCGGCTGCGCAGGACCTCAACGCGGCGCTGGAGTCCGCGGCCGATCGGCTGCTCGCCAGCGCCGCCTTCGGCGAGCACATGGCGGTGGCGTGGCTCGACGCGGCCCGCTACGCCGATTCGTACGGTTACCAATCCGACCAGCTCAACGCGCAGTGGCCCTACCGCGACTGGGTGGTGCGGGCCTTCAACGACAACCTGCCGTACGACGACTTTCTCATATGGCAGCTTGCCGGCGACTTGCTCGAGAACCCCACGCGCGATTCCGTTCTCGCCACCGCGTTCAATCGCATGCACCGCATGACGAACGAAGGCGGCTCGATCGCCGAGGAATGGCTGGCCGAGAACGCCGCCGACCGCGTCCACACGATGGGCGCCGCCATGTTGGGGCTCACGCTCGAATGCGCCCGATGCCACGACCACAAGTACGATCCGATTCTCACCCGCGACTACTATTCGCTCTCGGCGTTTTTTAACTCGATCGACGAAAACGGTATGTACGACGCGACGGTCAAGGTGCCGACGCCGTCGCTGCTGCTGCCAACGGACGAGCAACAGTCGCGGCTGGAAGCGGCGCAAACGCAAATCGAGCAGGCGGAAGCTGAGGTAGAGAAAGCCCGACAGGAAGGCGAGGGCCGCTTTCAAGAGTGGCTTGCATCAAGGCCACCGACCGGCGAGCCGGCCGATTTAATCGGCCGGTTCACGTTCGACGGCGATCTTGCAACGGTCGCGAACGAAGCGCCCGGCATGACGGCTACGGGCGACGCCCATGAGTTGACCAGCGTCGAGAGTCCCCAAGGCTGCGCCGTGCGGTTCGACGGCGATCGTGGCGTTACTTTCCCGGAACTCTTGAAAGTCGATCGCTGGGATGCCTTCACGCTCGACATTCGGCTACGCGACAACGCCCGCAATCCGCTGCCGGTGGTCATTGCCCATCGCAGCAACGGCACCGACGTCGGCCCGAACGGGTTCGATCTCATGGTGGCGGATGGCGTGCTAAGTGCGCGTTTTTATCGCGTGTGGCCCGGCAACGGCATCGGCGTTGAGGCGACGGAGCCGATGGCGCCGGGCGATTGGCAGCACGTCGCCGTATCGTACGACGGGTCCAGCCGTGCCGCCGGATTACGGCTCCATCTTAACGGCCGCGAGCTTGCAACGCGCGTCGTACGAGATCGCATTTACAAGAGCGCCGCCGTCGCCACGTTCAGCGCCGGCCACTTCGCGCTGGGCGAACGCTTCCGCGACCGCGGATTTAAGGATGGTGAAATCGACGAGTTTAGCGCGTACAATCGCGCCCTAACGTCGCTGGAGATTCGCCAGCTTCACGACGGCGGCCCACCGCTTGCGTCTTCGCAAATAAGCCCTGAAGTGGATCACCAGTCGCTGCGCGAAACCTATTTCTCCGCCTACGATCCCCAGGCTCGCCAAGCGACCGAGCGCCTCCGCGAGGCTCGGCAGCAGTTCGTCGCCGTCGAAGACGAAATCCACGAAGTCTCCGTCATGGAGGAGCTTCCCGAACCGCGTCCCACCTACATCCTCCCCCGCGGCGCCTACGACGCGCCGAAGACGGACGCCAACCGCGTTACTCGCGACGTGTTTCAGGAGATGCTGACGCCGCTTCCCGAAGGGGCGCCACGCGATCGGCTCGGCTTGGCTCGCTGGCTCACGGGCCCCGATCATGCGCTTACTTCCCGGGTCGCCGTCAATCGTTTCTGGACGAACTTCTTCGGGCGCGGGCTAGTCGCCACGCCGGAAAACTTCGGCCGGCAGGGGGCAGCGCCGACCCACCCGGAGCTGCTCGACTGGCTGGCCCGCGATTTCGTCGAGCACGGCTGGGACGTGAAGCGGCTTTGCCGCCAACTTGTGTCGTCATCGACATACCAGCAGGATTCCCGCGCCAGTTCGGAACTGCGCGAGCGCGATCCGGAGAATTTATTACTGGCCCGCGGCGCGAGCCGCCGGCTTTCGGCCGAGCAGATCCGCGATCTGGCGCTCGCCGCCTCGGGATTGCTGCACGCCCAGCAGGGCGGCCCGCCGGTGTATCCGTACCAACCGGGCGGCGACCTGTGGCGCGAATCGAACGCGATGTCTCCGGCGTATCAGCAGTCCACTGGCGACGCGCTGCATCGCCGGTCGCTCTACTCGGTGTGGAAGCGTACGGCGCCGCTGCCGAACATGACGGCGTTCGACGCCACCAGCCGCGAGGTTTGCACCATCTCGCGCGGCCGCACCAGCACGCCGCTCCAAGCGCTCGTCCTGCTAAACGATACGCAGTTCATCGAGGCCGCTCGCGGCTTAGCGGCCTCCACCTCCCGGGGCAGCGCGAACCCGCCGGCGCAAATAACCGAAGCCTTTCTCCGACTAACCTCCCGCCCCCCCCGCGAAACCGAACTCAATCTCCTCGTCGACCTCTACAATGTACAACGCTCTCAATTCGCCGACGCGGCGATTCAAGACCCCGCGAAGATGCTAGCCATCGGCGAAGCGACGAGTGAGTCAACGCTCGACGTCGCCGACCTCGCGGCGCTCACCGTCACCTGCCAGGCGATCATGAACCTCGACGCGACCATCCACGAACGATGACGCTGCATCCTCACGACTTATCGAGCATTACCCGTCGCCACTTTTTCGGCGCCTCGGCTTCCGGGCTGGGCGGCGTCGCGCTGGGCAGCTTGCTGCTTAGCGATTTGCAGGCGGCGCAAGCCCACGCAGCCACCCTTGCAAACGCCCCCCTGGGCCGACTATCCATCCCGCCGCGGGTGAAGCGTGTCATCTTCCTGTTTCAATCCGGCGGTCCCGCCCAGCAAGACTTGTTCGACTACAAACCTCTGCTCAATGAGAAAAATGGCGAGCAGCTTCCCGACAGCATCCGCTCCGGTCAGCGACTGACCGGCATGAGCGCCCAGCAGTCGTCCATTCCGCTGGCCGGCTCGCACTTCAAATTCTCGCAACACGGCCAGTCCGGCGCCTGGCTCAGCGAGCTGCTGCCGCACACCGCGGGCATTGCCGACGACCTGTGCTTCGTCAAATCGATGTGGACCGAGGCGATCAATCACGATCCGGCCATCACGTTCTTCCAAACCGGCTCGCAAATCGCCGGCCGCCCGTCGATGGGTTCGTGGCTGTCGTATGGCCTCGGCACGAGAAATGAGGACCTGCCGTCGTTCATCGTGCTGGTCACGGCGAACCAGGGTGGCCAACCCCTGTACGCGCGGCTGTGGGGTTCGGGGTTTCTCGATTCGAAATACCAGGGCGTGCAGTTCCGCCCCGGCGCCGAGCCGGTGTTGTATCTCAGCAATCCCGATGGCGTGTGCCGCTCCGGCCGCCGCGCGATGCTCGACAAGCTCGGCGAGCTGAACCGCGTGCAGTTCGAGCGGGAGCTCGACCCGGAGATCGAATCGCGGATCGCACAATACGAAATGGCGTTTCGCATGCAGACGAGCGTGCCGGAAGCTACCGATCTATCGAGCGAAACCGAATCGACGTTCAACCTCTACGGCCCCGACAGCCGCACCCCCGGCACGTTCGCGGCGAACTGCCTCCTGGCTCGCCGCCTAGCGGAGCGCGGCGTGCGATTCATCCAGCTTTACCACCAGGGGTGGGACCACCACGGCAGCCTCCCGGCGGGCATTCGCAACCAGTGCGCCGAAACCGACCAAGCCTCCGCCGCACTGGTAAAGGATTTGAAACAGCGCGGCATGCTCGACGACACGTTGGTCATCTGGGGCGGCGAATTCGGCCGCACGAGCTATTCGCAGGGCGCGCTGACGCCCGCCGACTACGGCCGCGACCACCACCCCCGCTGCTTCACCATGTGGCTCGCCGGCGGCGGCGTGAAGGCGGGCACAACCTACGGCCGCACCGACGACTACGGCTACAACATCGCCGACGAATCGGGCAACCCCATCCTGCCGAGCAAAGACGAACTAACCCCCGGCGCCGTCCACGTCCACGATTTGCAGGCGACCATCCTGCACCTGCTCGGCGTCGACCACACGCAGCTTATCTACAAATACCAGGGGCGCCGCTATCGGCTGACCGACGTGCATGGCCATGTGGTCGACAAGCTGCTTGCCTGATGGACGGATTGGATTCTAATTACAAGTCGATGGCCGCAAGGGTCGCTAGCATGAACGCAAAAAGAGGATGAGATGCCGGTAGATCCGAAGACCATTCAGATCTTTCTTCCCGATGGAGAACCTCGCGGCGTTCGTATTGCTGAGATTACGACTCGGATTGTTCAGGCCATCCAAGTACCTCGGACCAAATTCGATCGCTTTTTCTGCCGCCCTGAAGCTGACCAAGTCGGGCTCTACTTCCTGTTTGGTTTATCCGCCGACAGTATCAAACCTGCTGTTTACATTGGGCAAACTGAAGACCTACGCCAGCGACTGAAGAACTACAACGCCAACAAGGAGTTCTGGACGAGCGCGGTAGTTGTTGTATCGCGAACTCAAAGCTTCACCCAAGCGCACATCAGGTACCTAGAGTGGCTGAGCATTGGCAAAGCCAAAGAAGCTGGGCGCTACGAGATCGACAACGGAAACGCAGGAGCGAAGCCATTCGTTCCTGAACCGATGGAGGCTGATGTACTTGATGCTTTCGAGACCATGGAAACTCTGCTGGCCACACTAGGCTTTCCCGTATTCGAGCCGCCCGCAGGAAAACCGTCAGAACAACAGCAACGGGAGGTATTCTTCTGCAGGGGTCCGCAGGCCGATGGACGTGGATCTCTAGTCGAGGACGGATTCGTCGTCTATGCAGGCTCACTTTGTCGACGGCAAATAGCTCCTTCCGCCGCCGCAAAACTCCAGCCGTGGCTTACTGAACTACAAGAGTCTGGCGTTTTAGTCCCGTACAATGGCGATCAATCTAGAGTAAGCCAAGACTATATCGCCACATCCCCAAGCTACGGGGCTGCTATGGTATTGGCCCGCACCGCCAACGGTTGGCAGGAATGGAAGCGTGAAGATGGAGCAACACTTCACGAACTGTACAGAGCGAAAGTTGAATCGTTGTAACGTAACGAAGTTCGCGATTAGAATGAACATGTGCGGAGAATTTGCCGCCGTCCATGACGAGGCAACACACAAAAGAACATCCGATCCCAACCATGGCGCTACAGTCCCCAGTTCAATACGTCTCGGATAAAGACGGCAACGCGATAGCCGCCATCGTGCCGATCGACGTATGGCGAGAAGTAGAATCTGAACGGGAGACAGCGTACCTCCTCAACAGCGAGGCCATGAAACAGCGTCTCCTGGAGGCGAAAAGTCGAACAGGAGGCGTTTCGCTTGACGAAGTCCGCCAGAAGCTTGGAATTTGATCTTGCCACCCGCGAGGTCGGCGAAGTCACGAGTAAGCAACCACGGCGCCGTCAGAAGAGCCGCCCCATCTTTCCGCTCTGAAAATCGGCGATCGCCTCGTGAATCTGCTCACGCGTGTTCATCACGAACGGTCCTTGCCCGAACACCGGCTCGCCGGCGAGGAATCGACGCAAGTCGTCGCCCGCTTCGCGCGCCGTTTGATATCTGCGGGCTGGGTCTTTCTCCAGACACTTCAGCGCGATCGTTTCGAGGTCGAGCGGCGTCTGGCGGTTGTATTGCCGCGGACTGGGCGGCTCATCGTTCATCACCTGATGCAAAATCGCCTTCAGATTTCCGCGAAACGGCCGCTCGCCCGTGAGCAGCTCGAACAACAGCACGCCCAGCGAGTAGACGTCGGTGCGCGGGTCGGCGTCGTGGGCGCCTCCCGCGGCTTGCTCGGGACTCATGTACGCCGGCGTTCCCAGCACCTGGCCCGAGAGCGTCATCGTGGCCTCGGCCGCGTCGTGGCGCGCCAAGCCGAAGTCGGTCAGTCGCGGCTGGCCGCGGCCGTCGATGAGGATATTCGACGGCTTGAGATCGCGGTGAATGACGCCTGCTGCGTGTGCATGGTCCAGCGCGTCGGAAATCAATTCGCACAGGGTCGCCGCCTCGCGAATCGACGGCAAGCCGCCCGCCATCTGGTCGCTGAGCGTCGTGCCGTCGACCAATTCGCAGACGAGATACGGTTGACCGTCTTGCAGTCCCAGATCGAAGACCCGCACGAGATTTGGATGATTCAATTGCGCGACGATGCGGCCCTCGCGCAACAGCCGGTCTTGCTCGTCTTTGCTGGGCCATCGCGCATGTAGCGTCTTCAGCGCGACGTGGCGATTGAGGTCGCGATCGCGCGCCAGCCACACGGTTCCAAACGCCCCGGCGCCGAGCTTTCGTTCAATCTCGAACCGACCGAACGTCCGCGTCGGGGGCTTGGTGAACTGTAGCTCGAGCCCTTCCACCTGGGCGCCCAGTTGACGCTGCGAGTCGAAGAACAGCCGCAGCTCGTCGGCGCAGTCCGGGAAGTTGGCGATCAACTGAGTTTCGCTCAGCACGGCGCTACTGTCCTGGCTCTCAAAGTAATGAGCCAGCGCCTCATCGACCCGTTCGTCGAGTTGGGCTACTGCCACCGCGTCACCTCGGCCAATTCTGCCGGCAGGACGCGGCGTAGGCCGTCGACCCCCCGGCGAATGAGTCCCGCGACAGCGCCGGTGCTCTTCTCCATATACTCGGCGATCGACTTGAGCGAATAGTGGCCGAGATAGCGCAATTCAACGGCGAGTCGCTGATCCTCCGGCAATCGTTGCAAGGCTTCGGCCAGGCTGAGCGCCGCTTCACCGCGAATGATGCTGCTGGCCGGCGACGACCCGTCGTCGGCGATCGTATGCCAGACGAACTGAGCGGCGTCGCTGTGCTGTCCATCCGTCGTTTCTCGGCGTACGTCGCGTTTGGCGCTGGTGTTTCGCCTCACGCTTTGCAGAATGTTGCGTTCGAGAAGCTGCAGGATCCACGCTTCAAATTCGCCTTCGCTGCCGCCGCGAAAATCGCCGAGCGCCCCCGCCGCGTCGATCAGCGCGAGCTGGACGATATCTGAAGGGTCCTCGCGTTTCTGGCACAGTTGCGGAAGACGCAGCGCGCAGACCACGCGCAGGTACGGTCGATAGCGAGCCAGTAGCGATTCTCTCGCGGCCGGTTCGCCCCGTTTGGCTTGCTGCAACAGGGCGGCTAGGCTGTCCGTTGCGCTCATGAGGTGTCGCTCGCAAGAAAAATCTGTGCGAAAGCTAACAAGTTAGCAGATTGCGCGCAAATCCAGTCGGCAATTCGCATCTTTACAATGCAACCTTAATCGCCGTGGCAGCGTCCGCCAAGTGAAAAGGCTCGGGAGAACCGACGAACTGTAAAGGCGGGTGGCTCCGGTTGGCGTACTCGCCTACCGAAGTTGCAAAGCAACGAGAGGTCGAACCGGTCGATGGACGAACTGATTCGGCACGCTGGCGCGCGGGCGGCAACCTCTTGTCGCCGCGGCGACACAGGTAGGCGCGTACGCCAACCTGGGCCACCCGCCGAATGGACTTCGGCCAACGGAAGTAAATTTCCGGTAGAACCGAAAATTGCCAGGAGAACTGCGAACTGCAAAGTCCGGAACCAGCTCCCCCTGAGGTGGCCCGGATGGGTCCGGCCAGATTCTTCGGAGTACCTCAGAATGACCGTTCGCGCGGGACTTTGCCCGTGTCCTGTGAAGGTAACAAAACTACTTGCAACCTCCGCCAAAACTCATAAACTATACGCGCTAGATGGCATCAAGAACCGGATTTCTGAGGGTACTTTAGCAAGGAGTTGGGTCGCATGGTCAAGCAGCATGAGCCGCGCGTCGTCGGGCATCGCCGTGGGAAGAGCGGGCGGCAGGGCAGCCGTACTCGGCAGCGGGCCATACGGCAGCCGCTTCGCCGATTGTGGTTTGAAGCGCTCGAAGACCGCATCGTTCTGAGCGGCCAGTCGATGGTGGAGCTAGCGGCCGCTTCGGGCTTGTCTCATCCGTTTCCGACGGGGCTGGGGTATGCCGATCCGCTGGTTCAAGCGGCCATTGCAAACGTCACGACCACCGGTTCGCAGTTGACGTACGCGGTCGACCTGCCGCAGTTAAAACCTGCGCCAAGCGGTGAAATTCAGCCGAGCCTCGTCCAGTCTCGCGACTTGATCAATCTGAATGATTTTCGCGCCGATCCGCGGTTCGCAGGAATCGACGGAAGGGGATTCTCGGTGGTCATTCTCGACACCGGCATCGACCTGAATCACCCGTTCTTCGGCCCCGACGCCGACTTCAACGGCGTGGCCGATCGCATCGTCTACAACCAGGACTTTATCACCGGCGGTCCGAACGCGGACGACGTGTTCGGGCACGGCACGCACGTGTCGAGCATTGTCGCGTCGCAAGATACGACGTACTCGGGCATGGCGCCCGGGGCGAACATCATTCACTTGCAGGTGCTCAACGATTCTGGCAGCGGATCGGGGGCGGCGCTGGAGAACGCCCTGCAGTGGGTGGTCGCCAATGTGACGAACTACAACATTGCCAGCATCAACATGTCGCTGGGTTTCAACACCAACGACGGCTCGCCCAACCCGCACCCGGAGATCGGGATCAGCGACGAATTGGCGGCCATCGCGGCGCAGAACGTGATTATCGCATCGGCCTCGGGCAACTCGTTCGGCGGCTTCGGCAGCGCGCCGGGCATCGCCTATCCCTCGGCTGACCCCAGTTCGCTGTCGATCGGCGCCGTCTGGGACTCAAACGCCGGCGGGCCGTTCAACTGGAGCGGCTCCACGGATTTCACCACAGGCGCCGACCGACTCGTCTCGTTTAGCCAGCGGCATCCGACGTTGTCGACGGTCTTCGCCCCCGGCGCCCTCATCACCGCGGCCGCGGTGGGCGGCGGCATCGTCACCTTCTCCGGAACCAGCATGGCCACGCCGCATGTGGCGGGCATCGCCGCCCTGATGCAGCAGCTCGCCGTGCAAGAACTCGGCCGGCGACTGACCCAGGCGGAATTCGCGACGCTCATCGACAACACGGGCATGGCCATTTTCGATGGCGACGATGAAAACGACAACGTCGTCAACACGAACCAATGGTATCATCGCGTCGACGTGTTGGCGCTGGCCAACGCCATCGAGTCGGAGGGGCTGAGCGACATCACGATTCCCACCGGCGTCACGCTTAGCTCGCCCGCCGGTTCGCCCGGCGGCGTCGCGCGGCTCAACTTCACCCTCGCCAATCAAAGCAACGTCGACACGGGCGTATTCTCCACCGGGATTTACCTCTCCGCCGATTCGACGGTCGATGCTAGCGACACGTTGCTAACCAGTTTCGACGATTCGATCGTTCCCGGCGGGATCTCGGTATATCAGGGTCTGACGGCGGCATTGCCGGGGGACCTTGCGCCCGGTAGCTATTTCATCGGCGTGGTGGCCGATCGGCTGAACGTCGTCGCCGAGGGGTTGGAAACCAACAACGTCGCGTCCTTGCCGCTGACGATCACGGCGCCCGCCCCCGAGATTCGCGTGTCGATCTTGGGCGGCGTCGAAATAGCGGACGGCGCCGGGGTAGTCGCGTTCGGCACGATCAATCAGGGGGCTCCGGACGTGGTTCGCACGTTCGAGATCACGAACGACGGACCGGTGCAGCTCGACCTGGGGGCGATTACGCTTCCGACCGGTTTCTATGCCATTAACCTGCCAGCGTCGGTAGCGGGGCTCTCATCAGTCCAGTTCTCGCTGGGAATGTCGGGCGCGAATGCTGGAAACTTATCGGGATCGGC
>JBGSYU010000144.1:0-4438 GCA_041750715.1 Lacipirellula sp. | reverse complement strand
CTTTCTGCCCAAGAGCCGCCGGCCGCTAGCCGCCAGCCCTCCGCACTCCTATTTCGCCGTCTTGCCGGCCTTACGGCGGACCTGCTCGCCTTCGTACCGCACGCCCTTGCCTTTGTACGGTTCCGGCTTGCGGACGGCGCGAACTTCGGCGGCGAACTGGCCCACCTTCTGCCGGTCGGTGCCCTTAATCACGACGTGAGTTTGGTCCGGGCAGGTCACCGTCAGCCCGGCAGGAATCTTCTTATGAACTTCGTTGGCGAACCCGACGCGGAGTTGGAGCACGTCCTTCTGCACCGCGGCCAGGTAGCCGACGCCTTGAATCTCGAGCTTCTTCTCGTAGCCGGTCGCCACGCCCTCGACCATGTTGCGAATCAGCGCGCGGGTGAGTCCGTGAAGGGCGCGCGGCAAGCGCTCATCGTTCTTGCGCGTGACGACAATCTCTTTGTCCTCAATCGCAACAGTGACTTCGGGCCGGTGGGTCCACACGAGCTTGCCGAGCTTGCCCTCGACCGTCACTTCGCGGTCGGCGACGTTCACCTTCACGCCGTTGAGAATCGGAATCGGTTTTTTGCCAATACGGGACATTGAATTAGCTCTCAGCGTTCAGCCGTCAGCATTCAGCCAGACGACTTGATTAATCTCTTTCTCTGGCTGACAGCTGATCGCTGACAGCTGACCGCTCCTCTACCACAACTCGCACAACACCTCGCCGCCCAACTTCTTCTGCCGGGCTTCGCGGTCGCTGATCACGCCGCGACTGGTGCTAATTATAGAAATGCCTAGCCCATTCAAAATCGGCTTCAAATCGCCCGACCGGCTATACACCCGGCGACCCAGCTTGCTGACCCGCTTGATGTGACGGATCACCCGCTCGCCATTCGGGCCATATTTCAGGTCGATGAACAGTTGCTTCTGCGGCTTGTCGGCCGGTTCCTCTTCGTGGAAATCCCAGATGTAGCCTTCACGCTTGAGCACCTCGGCGACGCCGCGCTTGACTTTCGACAGCGGCATCTCGACGATCGGCCGCTCTACGCGGACCGCGTTGCGGATGCGGGTGAGCATGTCGGCAATGGGGTCGGTCATCATAGGGTTGTAGTTCCTATTCTTCTCGCAGCTTGGGTGAGTAGGTGAGTAGGTGAGTAGGTGTGGGAAATCTCCGCCCAATTACCTACTAACTTACTCACCGACTCACTTACTCACCTTCTCACCAATCACACTACCAACTGGCCTTCTTCACGCCGGGGATCAGCCCCTTGTCCGCGAGGTTGCGGAAACAAATGCGACACACGCCGAACTTGCGGTACACGGCCCGCGGCCGGCCGCAAATTCTGCAGCGCGACTCGATTCGCGACGAAAACTTCGGCGTTCGAGCCGCTTTCGCAATTTTGGATTTACTCGCCACTTCGGTACTTTCTAAAGGCTTCGTTGGACTTGTTTGGTTCGCTACTCGTTTGTCCTAGCCCGCGGCGCGAGCCGCTGGGTTCGAACCCGGCGGCTTGCGCCGCGGGCTGGGTTGATTGTTACTCTTCGTTACGCGGCTTCGACTTCGGATTTGAAGGGGAGGCCGAACATCCGCAGCATCTCGCGCGACTCGTCGTCGGAGCCCGCCGTGCAGCAGATGGCGATGTTCATGCCCTGCACGCGCAGGTACTTATCCGGGTTCAATTCGGGAAACACCAACTGCTCCGTCAGCCCCAAGCTGTAGTTGCCGTGCCCGTCGAACGCATTGGGCTTCAGCCCGCGGAAGTCCCGCACGCGGGGCAACGCGATCGAGATGAGCCGGTCGAGGAACTCGTACATCCGAGCCCCGCGCAGCGTCACCTTGCAGCCGATCGCCACCCCTTCGCGCAGTTTGAAGTTTGCGACCGACTTGCGGGCCTTGCACACCAACGGTGTCTGGCCGGTGAGGTCCGTCATCGCGGCGACGGCCTCTTCCATGTGTTTCTTGTCGGTCATCGCGCTGCCGACGCCCATGCTGACGACGATCTTCTCGACCTTCGGCAACGACAGGCGATTCTCCCGGCCCAGCTTCTCGCGAAGACCGGGGAGGATTTCCTTCTCGTACCGCTCTTTCAGCCGGGGGACTGGAACGGCTTTCGCCGCGCCGCCGTCTTCGGCCGCGTCGGTTTTCTTGGTTGCTTTCTTGGCCATAGTTAGCTTTCAGCTTTCAGCTATCAGCCTTCAGCCAGACGAATTCAGCCTTCTTCTGCTTGGCTGAAAGCTGACTGCTGATGGCTGACCGCTCCTTCTTACTTCTTCGCGTGAGCCTTCTTCGCCGGGGCAATCTCGCCGGCGGCGGCTCCGCACTTCTTGCAAAATCGTTCCTTGGCCCCGTCCGCCGTGAAGCGGGCGCCCAACCGCGTCGGCCTGTTGCAGCCGCCGCACACGAACGCCATGTTCGACAATTGAACCGGCGCCTCTTTGCTCAGCCGGCCGCCCTGCGGATGCTTTTGGCTGCGGCGTACGTGCTTGTAAACGCGGGCCACGTTCTCGACCAGCGCCTTGCCCGTCTCGCGATTGACCGAAATCACGCGGCTCTGCTTGCCCTTGTCGGCGCCCGCGATCATCGTAACGGTGTCACCTTTGCGAATTAACATGGGAGTAAATGACAAATGACGAATGACGAATGACGAAAACTCAACTAAGCGACGAATTTGTGAATTCCCTCATTCGTTATTCGGAAATTCGTCATTCGTCATCTCACCCTACACCACCTCGTTCGCGAGGCTCACGATCTTCATGAACTTGCGGTCGCGAAGCTCACGCGCCACGGCGCCGAAGATACGCGTTCCACGGGGATTGTTATCTTTGTCGATCAGCACCACGGCGTTGTTGTCGAACCGGACGTAACTGCCGTCTTTCCGCCGCGTCGGCGCCCTCAGCCGCACGATCACTCCGCGGACGACCGCCTTTTTCTTGACGTCGCTCCCCGGAATCACGCTCTTCACGCTGCACACGATCACGTCGCCCAGGTGGGCGAATCGCAGCCGGCTCCCTCCCAGCAATTTAATGCACATCACTTCCTTGGCGCCGGTGTTGTCCGCGACGCCCAGGCGGCTTTCCATTTGGATCATGGCTCAGTCTTTCGCTCGATCGTCGGCGGTTATCGCCCGTTTAGCGCCGGTCGCGTGACCGGCCGCGTTCTTGCTGGCCGACTTGCGTCGGCCGCTAAACTTGAATTATCGTTATTGGCTTGCGTTCTCGGCTTCGGCGACTTTCGCCGCGGCTCGCATGGCGGCGATGTCGACGGCACTGCTCTTCTCGACCACGCGAACCAACTCCCACCGCTTCGTGCGCGACTTCGGCGGGCACTCGACGATCTCGACCGTGTCGCCGATTCCCGACTCGTTGTTCTCGTCGTGCACATGGCACACGGTACGGCGCTGGAGAAACTTGCCGTACTGCGGATGCCGCACCAGGCGGGCGATCTCCACCCGACGGGTTTTTGCACACTTGTCGCTCGTGACGACGCCGGTCATTTGTTTCTTAGGCATAGGTAGCTCTCAGCTTTCAGCCTTCAGCTTTCAGCCAGACAAACCGCCTGCCATTCTGGCTGACGGCTGACGGCTGACGGCTGACGGCTACTTCGTCTTCTGCCGCTGCGTTTGAATGGTCTTCACGCGGGCGATTAGCCGGCGCTGGCGCTTGAGTTCGCTGGGGGCGTCGAGCCGCTCCGTTTGCGACTGCACCCGCGCTCGAAACAGCTTGTCCACCGCTTCTTTGGCGGTCAGATCGAGCTGCTCGTCGCTCATGTCGCGTAGTTCTTTGGCTTGGTTCATTGTGGGGCTATCAGCTTGCGGCTGGCGGCTGGCGGCCAGACCAATTCAACCTTCCTTATTTGATCTGGCTGCTAGCCGCTAGCCGCTAGCCGCCGGCTCTTCACTAACTTCTCTTCACCATCCGCACACGCACCGGCATCTTGTGCGCCAGCCGCGCGAAGCACATCTTCGCCGCCGCTTCGCCCACGCCCGACAACTCGAACAGGATCGTGCCTGGCCGAATCACCGCCGCCCAAAACTCCGGCTCGCCATTGCCCTTACCCATGCGGGTTTCGAGCGGAATGGACGTGACCGACTTGTGCGGAAACACGCGGATGTACAACTTGCCTTCGCCGCGGATGTATTGTTGGGCAGCGATACGCCCGGCTTCGATCGTCGCGGCGCTCAGCCAGCCGCCCTGTTCGGACTGCAAGCCGTACTCGCCGAAGACGACCGTGTTGCCGCGCGTGGCGTTACCTCTTATACGCCCTCTTTGGCTTTTTCGGTGCTTGACCCTCTTGGGCATCAGAGCCATCGGTCGCTTCCTCAAACATGCCTTGGTTGATCCACACTTGGATGCCAATGTGCCCCTGGGCAGTCATGGCCTCCGTAATTCCGTAGTCGATGTTCGCCCGCAACGTGCTCAGCGGAATCGACCCGGCGATTTGCTTTTCGCGGCG
>JBGSYU010000143.1:0-8597 GCA_041750715.1 Lacipirellula sp. | reverse complement strand
AGCGCCTCGACCATCTCCTCGAACGGCAGACCGTGACGGTAGATGAGGCGGTACGCCTCCTTGAGCTGCATGGTTTCGTCCCGCTCCATGCCGGCGCGCCGCAGGCCGACTTTATTCAGGCCGACGATCATCCCCGAGTTGCCATCGGTCAGCACGAACGGCGGCACATCCTGCACCACGCGGGCGCAGGCGCCGATCATCGCCAGCCGGCCGATGCGCACATGCTGATGCACGCCCACGGCTCCGCCGATGACCGCCCGATCGCCCACCTGCACATGGCCGCCGAGCAGCACGTTGTTGGTAAGAATGACCCGATTTCCCACGCGGCAATCGTGCGCTACATGGCAACCCACCATCAGCAAGCAGTCGGCGCCGACGCGCGTCTCGCCATCGGCGTTCATCGCGCGATGCACGGTCACATGCTCGCGGATCACCGTCCGCTCGCCGACAATCACGCGCCCCGGGTGTTCCGGCGGGCTGATGTGCTGCGGCATCCCGCCGAGCACGGCTCCCTCGCCTACCACTACGTCGCGGCCCAACATCGTGTGCGACTTGACGGTCGACCGTCCGTACAGCTTACACCCCTGCCCGATCACGGCATCGGTTTCCACAATCGCGAACGGGCCGATCTCCACGCTCGAGTGGACGACGGCGCGCGGGCTGACGACGGCGGTGGAGTGAATCTTCACGTCGTGCTCTCCTCATGTGGGGCGTGTCGCGCCGCATCGGCGCCCGGGCATCGTGAAGGGGATGTTCGATTTGCCGCTAGCGCTTTTATCGGTCGAATTGATTGAGGGGGCTTAACGATTGGCACGCATTTGGAGACGGAACTCCGCGCGTTCCGCCCAAGTTGGCGACCGCTAGCGTCGACCGGGGCGCGAACGGCAATCGGGCGCCTTTGTCCGAAGTGTTTTGCCGGAACAGCTTAAACTCCGCTAGCATCCCCTGGGCGAACTTGCGGTCGGCGCTGTAAACTACCCGCTAGCTGCCCGCCGCACCTTGCTTCCCGTGGATGCGTCCGCCATGTCCGATCACGTTCGACTGTACGACGAAGCCGACAAGCTGAAGGCCGAAGGCAAGTTGGACGAGGCGGTCGCGAAGCTCGAAGAGGCGCTTTCCATCGACGAAACGTACGCCCTCGCCCACTCCGCGTTGGCAGTGGTGCTGCAACGGCTGGGGCGGCATGAGGAAGCCATCCAGCACGCCCTGCGCGCCAGCGAGCTGGAGCCGACCGATCCGTTCAGCTTTACGGCGCTAAGCGTGACCTATCAACGGGCGTTCGCCGGAACGAACGAGATGGGCTACATTCGCATGGCGGAGGATGCCATGGAGCGGAGTCGGCAGTTGAGCCAGCGGCACTAAACGGCGCCGCATGACCCTACAGGAAGACCCATGAGCAAGCACGAGCACGACAAATATTCGTCCGGCGGCCACGCCGAGCAGCATTACGACAAGACGGCTAGCCGCGGTTGGCACAAGAGCTGGGTAACGTGGGTGGTCGTCGTACTGATGCTCGCCGCAATGGCGGTTTACATTCTGTCGCTGGACAATGAGATCGTGCCCGGCGAGCCAGGGCAGCCGCGCGAGCCGGCGATGGCCGCGTAGGCGTAGGACGGATTGGCCGTCCCGCGGCAACCCATCATCGCCAGTCGACCTGCCGCCGGTGGGTTCTCGCTGCGCGATGAACCCACCCTACCGATTAGCTCGTCTGCGTCGGGCGGCCGACGACTCGCTTGTTGACGTCGGTCTCCAGCACGCCGAAGGCTTGCTCGTGGCGCTGGACCGAGAGATGCAGTGCGTGCAGCAATCGCTTGGCAGTAAAGTAGTTCGTGACGATTCGCTGCGTGATAGCGACCGCTTCGCTAGGGACGCCGAACGGCTGAGCGTTTAGCCCGAAGTCGATGATCAACTCCTCGGGCGTGCCGGTGACCCGGCAGAAGTTCGCGTAGGAGGTGACGGCGTGCTTGTCTTCCACCTGCACGCGAACGCCTTGCTGCTGTTCTTGCGGATTGGCGCCCTGAGCGGCGGGCTTGGTTTCTTTGGTCTCGTCAGCCACGTTATTTCTCCCTGATCCTAATGGATGAATTAGTTACTTGAACCGCCAAGGACGCCAAGAGCGCCAAGAAAAGAACGAGAAAGCTTAACCGCGGATGAACGCAGATGCACGCAGATAGGATAATTGAGTATGAAACTTATCGGCGTTTATCGGCGTACATCCGCGGTTCCATTGGTTTGCTCCTTGGCGCTCTTGGCGTCCTTGGCGGTTAATCTTGCTCTGCCGATGAGTTTAAGGCATAGCTAACGGCCGGGCTATCCCCTGGGCAGGTGAAGCGTTCAATCTTCATCTTCCCCATCGGCGCCGCGCGGTCGAATGCTGAGGATGACGCTTTCGCCGGGGGGGTCGCCGGGCATGGGATACGCGGCCGCTTTGCGGAGGTCGTGCCGTTTGAGGAGGCCGCGGTGGCGGGCCTCGCCGCGCTCGTCGATCCACGCCTTTCCTTTAATCATCAGCAGTTCGTCGAAAGAGTGCCAGTGCGGCGCCAGCCAGGTGAGGATCTTCGACATGGGGGCCACGGCGCGGGCGACTAGCGTGTCGAACGTGCGAAGCTCAAGCAGTTCCTCGGCGCGAACGCCGAAGACTTCCACCGAGAGTCCAAGCTCGTCGACGATCGACTGCAACACGCGAGCTTTTTTTTGCATCGACTCAGCGAGCGTCATCCGTAAGTCCGGTCGGCAGATCGCCATCACAATTCCGGGAACTCCGCCGCCCGCGCCGACGTCGAGCACGCGGCGGCCGGCGCCGATAAGTTTCGCCAGCTCGAGGCTGTCGACCACGTCGCGGCGGACGAACTTGTCGAGCGTCGTGTGGCGGGTGAGATTGAGTTGTTCGTTCCATCGCCAGAGAGCGATTCGGTAACGGTCGAGTAGGGCGATCTGGTCGGGCGGGAGCGCTAAGCCGCAAGCGGCGAGTGTCTCGGGCAGGGTGGCGTAGTCGGACGGCGCCGAGTGATCGGGAGTAGGCATATGGTATTTTTACCGCGCAGCGGCGGCGGCCGGAATATGCGGTTCATCGCGGTCGTGCCTACCGCGCCAGTCTTGCGCCTCGTCCGCACCGGGTAAGCCCTATCGAGTTCCCGTGAGAGGGTGCATGCGGCCACCTCGTGCGGTCGAAACTAGAACTAGGAGGCGGACTCGCCGTCTTGGATGACGGTGCGCCTGCCCGAACCACTGAGAAACCTAAGGAAAACCTACGGGCACGGATGCGCCCCCAACGATCGTGTCGCGCGGTTATGACGACTGCGCGGCCGCCGACCATTGAATTCGGATCGTCGACGCATCGAGTGCCTATGTTCGAGAACCGCAACCTGAAGCTCGACCTGTTTGCGCTGACGCTCTTGGCGTTCTGCGCCTTCTTAGCGACCGCCCTGGCTTCCTACGACTCGACCGACCCGCCGGGTACTCTCGTTCATCCACCCCGCGATGCTTACGAAAACGCGTGCGGGCCGATGGGCGCCTACGCGGCCCACATGTTGTTTGCCGGCGTCGGGTTTGGGGCGTTCTACGTCCTGGGCTCGCTGGTGGTCGTGGGCGTGCTGCTGCTGAAGCGACGCGAGATCGACCAACCGGTGCTGCGGGGCATGGGTTGGGCCATTTCGCTGGCGGCGCTCGCCACGCTACTGGCAATGCTGCTACCAGGAAGTTCGCCCGGGCCGGAGGTGGGCGCCGGCGGATACTTGGGAGCCATGGGGTACGCCCTGCTCGAATCAAACTTCGCGACGGCGGGCGCCTACATCCTCGCGCTGAGCGTGCTGCTTGCCGGCATGCTGCTGTGTACCGACTACCTGCTGTTGCGGTTCGCGGCGAAGACGACGGTCGTCTCCGGCGCCGGGCTCATGTCGCTGGGCCGCGTGGGGCAGCATCTCGGCGCCCGCGGAGTCGACCGGAAGCGCACCGATCTGGAAACGAATGCCGTCGACGTCGCGGACGAAGAATCGCAAGAAGTCGAAACCGATACGTTGGACGGCGCCTCGGAGGACGATCGAGACGAAGCGGAACCCGTGCTAAAAGTCCGGACGCCTTCCTCAAAGGCTCATCTACACGCCGAAGCCGGCGAGTCCGCTACAGCGGTCGAGGGCGCCACGCTGGACTCGGGGGGCGGGGACGCCCCGGCTCACGCTGAGGACGACGAATCCGCCGAAGCGATGAAAGACAAGCTCAACGAGTCGCTCCGCGTGACCAACAAGCGGGTGAAAGATCCCAAACGCACGGCGCGCGACGAGGTGATCGAGCAGCTCGACGCCGCCGCGAGCCAGGCGCCCGACCACATCGACTACGAGCTGCCGCCGCTCGACTTGCTGCTGCCCTCCGACGAAGTCAGTTACGAAGAGCACGAGAAGGAGGTCCGGCGCAAGGCGAAAATACTCGAAAAGACGTTCAAGAATTTTGGGTTCAACGTGAAGGTCGTGGAGATCGAGACCGGCCCCGTCATCGCCCAGTTCGAGGTGGAACTTGAAGCGGGCCTGCGGCTGTCGAAGATCACGGGTCTTTCAGAAGACCTCGCCATTGCGCTCCGCGTGCCGAGCGTGCGCATCGTGGCGCCGATTCCGGGCAAGAACACCGTCGGCATCGAGGTGCCCAACGAGCACCGGCAGCTTGTCCGCTTGCGCGAGGTGATCGAGGAGACCAATGGCCGCGCGAAGCGGATGAAGATTCCGATTTATCTCGGCAAGGACGTGGCCGGCAACTCGATGGCCGTCGATCTCACGACGTTGCCGCATTTGCTCATCGCCGGTCGCACAGGCACCGGTAAGAGTGTCTGTCTTAACTCGATCATCGTGTCGATGATTATGAGCCGCGGGCCGGATGAAGTGCGCATGCTGATGATCGACCCCAAAATGGTCGAGCTTTCGGGCTACAAGCGACTGCCGCACCTCATGCACCCGGTGGTCACCGATATGCGTAAGGCGGAAGCGATCCTGGCGTGGGCGGTCGACAAGATGGAGGAGCGGTACGCCCTGTTGGCCCGCGCCGGCGTGCGGCACGTCACCGTCTTCAACCAACTCAGCGAGGAAGAGCTGCGCGAGCGCGTCGAGCCGACCAGCGAGCTGGAGTGGGAAGGCATCCCGCGGAATTTGCCGTTTATTGTGATCGTGGCCGACGAACTGGCCGACCTCATGATGACCTCCGGCAAGGAGGTGGAGCAGCATATCATTCGGCTGGCCCAAAAGAGCCGGGCCGTCGGCATCCACCTGATTCTCGCCACGCAGAAACCGACGGTCGACGTCATCACCGGCCTGATCAAGTCGAACCTGCCGGCCCGCATTGCGTTCCAGGTCGCCAGCCGCACGGACAGCCGCGTGGTGCTCGACGAAATGGGAGCCGACAAGCTGCTGGGCAACGGCGATATGCTGTTCCTCTCGCCCGGCACGAGCCAACTGCTGCGCGGACAGGGCACGTTCCTGTCGGACGATGAAATCACGCGCGTTACTGAATTCGTCGCGACCGATACGCCGCAATTCGCCCGCGAGTTGATCGAGCTGAAAACCAAGGACGAGCTGGAAGTCGCCCAGCCCGGCGCTCTGAAGAACCGCGATGAATTGTACGAGGCGGCGGTCGACGTGGTGGTGCGCGAGCGTCGCGGGAGCGTGTCGCTCCTTCAGCGGTGCCTCGGCATCGGCTACGGGCGGGCGGCGCGGCTGATCGATTACATGGCCGAAGACGGCATCGTCGGCGAGTACAACGGGGCTCAGGCGCGGGAGGTGACGATTTCCGTGGATGATTGGGAAGCGATGAGCGGGGGCGGGGCGGGGGTCGCCGGGGAGGGCGCTAAGCCGCAAGCGGCGATGGCGCAGCCGCTCACGGCGGCGACCGTGCAGCCGAAGCCGAAGCGCGTAACGACGATTCTGCCGGGATCCGATGAGCCTAGTGACCTGGAAGGCGACGTGCCGTCGCCGGTGCAACGGGGCCGACAGTTCACGCCCGAGGACATTGACGACGACGGTGCAGGTGTGGACGAGGCGGAAGAACTAGAAGACGCCGAAGCGGAGGACGACGAGACCGACGACGAAGAAGAAGCGGCGCCGTTCAACGATGAGGCGGAGTGGGTCGAACGGGATGCGGGGTAATTTGCGGCCATTCGGGGGCTCCCGCGGATACGGCGTTAAAGCAAGTCCCAGCCGCAAGTTAGCGACGCTGATCGCAGTTGGCGCCGATGGCGATTTGGCGCAAGTTTCCCACCGAATTCTAATGACGATCTTTTTTGTTGTATTTCCTGGACGTCGAGATTCTGGGACGCTAAACTTGCTGTTTGGAACCCAAGGCTGAGGCGAAGTCTAATGTATTTTCCCATTCAACTCTCAGGCCATTAATTGGTGGACGCTAGTGAGTTTGACTTCGCAATTCAACCGTCGTCACAAGAAGTGACGGCGGGGCAAGCCGAACGTAGGAGGTTCAACCTAAACTTAGCATTTGAGGAAACTCGCTGATGGACACCACCTCTCGAATCGTCGCCCGTGGGTTCTTGTTCCTGTTCACAAGCAGCCTGGGGCTTTCTTTCGCCGACGCCGCGATCATCGACCTGACGACCGCCGGCAGCAGCGGCGTCATCAACGGGGCGATCTACAGACAGAATAACGTGCAGCCCACCGGCACTGGGAACATTGATTCCTTCGTCCAACAAAACCCCCAAGGTAGCGGCACGACGTCGAAGGCGTATAACACGACCGTCAACAACGTCTTGGACAACAAGTCGTCGGACAACTTCAATCATTCAATCACGCTCGCCGACGTCCCGGTCGCCGTACTAAGCGGCACGCCCTACCGCCAGTTTTTGCTCGACATCAACGAGAGTTCGGGCGGCGGCAACGAGTTCATCTCGCTCGACGAGGTGCAGATCTTCGCTGGCGGAACCGCCAACAGCAGCGTCACCTCGATTGTGGGTGGTGTGCTCCAACATGACGGAACGCTCGTCTACCGCATGGACGCCGGCGGAGACAATTGGGTCGCCCTCGATTACTCGCTGGGCTCCGGCAGCGGGTCGGGCGACATGTACCTGTTCGTACCCGACTCGGTCTTCAATGCATTTCCAGGTACGGCGGTCGTAACGCTGTATTCGCAGTTCGGCTTGCAGGGGGTGAATCCCGCAGGGTTCACCGGTAACTTCGGCTCATCGGGCGGCTTTGAGGAATGGGCGCTTGGGGATCCCGTTCCGGAGCCGGCGACTTTGATGCTTTCCCTAGGCGCATTCATCGCGCTTGCTGCCAAACGCCGGGGCTGCGCCGTTTGACAGCGGGCACTGGCAGACCTATCCTTGGGTTGTTCATCAATTCCCTAGCTGAGACTTCCCCGATGCCCAACGTCCTCCAACCGCGACAGTTCCTGCGACTGCCATTGTGCGTTGGCGGCGGCGTAGTTATTGGGATTATCATTCCGGAGGTCCGGCCTTAGGGGTGATGACTCGAACTACTCGAATCACACGAACCCTGAGGCCTAGCGGCCGCAGGGTTTTTTTGTTTTGCGGAGAGGACAGAGGACGGGGGTCGGAGGTCAGACGATGAACGAAAGCAACCGAATTCAGAGTCACCGCGACCTTAAAGTATGGCAATTAGGGATGACGATTGCAGAACACGTCTATGGGTTGACGCAAAGGTTTCCAAGCGAGGAACGGTTTGGGCTGACGACCCAACTGCGGCGTGCTGCCTCCTCCGTGCCTGCCAACATTGCCGAGGGCAATGCGCGAGACTCGACGAAGGATTATCTTCGATTCTTGTCAATTGCCGTCGCCTCGCTCGCAGAGGTTGAGACCTTCTTGGAATTGGGCGTTCGTCTAAAGTTCGGCGATCGAAATCAAATTGCGGCTGTTGAATCGCTAATTGCCGAAGAGCGACGCATGCTCCGCGGCCTCCAGCGTTCACTGCGCGCGAAACTCCCAAAATCGAGTCTCCGACCTCCGGCCTCTGACCTCTGACCACCCGATGCACATCGAAATCTACGACACGACGCTTCGCGACGGGGCCCAGGGCGAGGGCGTGAGCTTCTCGCTCGAGGACAAGTTGCTCATCGCCCGGCGACTGGATGAGCTGGGGTTCGACTTTGTCGAAGGCGGCTATCCGCTGTCGAATCCCAAGGACGCCGAGTTTTTTCAACGGATCGCCGCGGCGCCGCTTAAGCACAGTAGGCTATGTGCGTTCGGCATGACGCGGCGGCGGGGCATGGCGGCGGCGGACGACCCGGGGATGAAGTCGCTGCTAGACGCCCAAACGCCGGTCGTGACGATCGTCGGCAAGACGAGCGACTTTCACGCGACCGAGGTGCTGGGCGTGTCGCTGGAAGAGAACCTAGCAATGATCCGCGAGACGGTCGCCTTTCTGCGCGAGCAGGGTCGCGAGGTGATCTACGACGCCGAGCACTTCTTCGACGGTTGGAAGGCGAACCCGGAATACGCCGCGAAGACGATACGCGCCGCGGCCGAGGCGGGCGCCAAGCTAATCGTGATGTGCGATACCAATGGCGGAAGCTTGCCGGAGGAAATCGCGGCGCTGACCAAGGAGGCGGCCGCGGCAGTGGACGTGCCGTTGGGGATTCACTGTCACAACGAT
>JBGSYU010000142.1:0-1608 GCA_041750715.1 Lacipirellula sp. | reverse complement strand
TCGGCGGCCTCACGGCAGCCGCTCGCCACCGGTTTGTAGACGCCCACGCGGCGGCCTTCCGCGACTAGCGCCCGCGCAATCATCGCCGCAACGCGGGTCTTGCCGACGGCGGTACTCGTGCCGGTGATGAACAAACCTACGGCAGCCATGAGGCATTTAGAGTTAGCCTCAAAAAGGCACATGAGGCGCAAAAAAAGTCGATGTAACGCATTCCATTTTCGCGTTCTTTGTGCCTTTTTGCGGCTAATCCATCACAGCACTAGAAATTCCTCGACCGCTTCGCGCATCGCGTCGCGGTCGGGCTTGCGGCCGGTCCAGATTTCAAACGCTACGGCCGCTTGCTCGACGTGCAGCGTCAGGCCGTCGACTGTGTAAAGGCCGCGCTTGCGGCTGTCGCGGATCAGTCGCGTCGTCGGCGGGTTGAACACCATGTCGACGACGACCAAATCGGCGTTGAGCCGGTCGACTTGAATCGGCAGCGTCGCATGGGGATCGTGGCGGCCCACCGGCGTCGCGTTCACCAGCAGGCGAACGTCGTCCGCGATCGTCGCGGGCTGGCCGCTGGGCCAGGGCGTGACGCGCATCTCGACCGCCGCAGTCTGCGGATCGTTGTGAAGCGCGGCGATCAGCGGCTCGGTCTGCGCGGGTTTGTCGCAGAGGTGCTCGATCGAGGCGGCGCCAGCGAGCGCCAGTTCGGCCGACATCGACTTGGCCGTGCGGCCCGCGCCGAGGATCACCGCCTTGAGCCCTTTGAAAGTGAGTTTGCTCTCGGTCAGCCGGCGAAGCGCCTGGCCTTCGGTGTTCAGCCCGCGCAAGCCCCCCTTGTGCTGCTCGATGCAATTGACCTGGCCGCTCAGCCGCGCCGCGTCGGTGACCGATTCGAGCAGCCGATGCACCTCGCCGCGATGCGGCGGGGCGAGCATCACGCCGCGGAACTCGAAGATGCGCATCGCCTTCAGCGCCGTCTCGAAATTGGCCGAGGGCACCTCGAACGTGAGAAACCGCCAGTCGAGATCGGCGACCGCGAACGCCTTCTCCAGCATGTACTGCGTGGGATTCCCGGCAATCGGGTCCCCCATCAAACAACACACGTCCTGCTGAGGATGGGGCATGGTGTGCGGTGGGCAGTAGGCGGTGGGCAGTAGGCAGTGAAAAATCAGCGAGCCGGGGCGTCCTCGCCCCCGGCGCAGTGAACTATCCATTCTGCCCCGCCGCAGTTAGTTTTTCAATGACAGCACCACGCGCCTTGAGCGTGGTATTCTTGAAGAATGCTCTCGTTTCGCCGACACCCGCTGACGTGGCTCTTTCTCATCGCGACGGTATGTCTCAGCTTGGTCCTGTCCAGCACTGAAAAAGAAGAAAAACTGACGTTCGTCGCCCTGCTGTTCGGCCAGTCGTTCGTCTTGGGCGGTTGGCTGGCGCTGGGCCATGCGCACCGACTGCTGCGAGGCGGAGTTTTCGTCGCTTGCGTTTTGACGCTCGCGCTACTGGGAACGATAGAATTTATGGAGCCGCCGCACTATCCGTTTCGCGCGGCGTGGGCCAACTCCATCGGCAGCATCGCCGTTTTAGCGGGAAGCGCCGCGGTGATGACGTTCTGCTGGCGAG
>JBGSYU010000141.1:0-1786 GCA_041750715.1 Lacipirellula sp. | reverse complement strand
TGCGCTGGCCGCCGCGCAGCGATGCCGCAAGATGCGTCCTGCGTTCCACTCTGGTCGAGCTGCATGCGCCGGCCCGCGGCTGCCTCCAGCGCGCCGGCTACGAGGCGGTGCTTGAGTACGCCGAGCGGATGGAGCGGGCGGATCCCCGATGGCCGTTGGAGCTGCATGCGGAGGGGCTGCACAACGGCCTACTGCGCGATTCCGATCGCTGGCATGCGACTTTCGTCAGCATGTGCGATCGCTTCGGCAGATTGGAAGATTTGCTGGCCTTCCTGGACCGGCGTGCGCCGACCAGCCGCGCCGGCGCGCTGCTGGCCCTGGCGCAAGCCTACGAGCGGCGACTTGACGCCGCACTTTCTCCGTAACCCTCACGAGGAGACGACCATGGCGTTTCAATCCGGTTACAGGCCCACGCTGCGCGACATGCATTCCCTCAGGGCGGCCAGTCGTGGTGGCGCCGTCGAGGCGGATCTGGAGGCCGGACGCAAGGGCCCCCGGACTTCGCTGCCCGAAATGTTCGACGGGCGCGGCGGCTACGACGAGAACTTCCTCGGCGAATTCGTCGTACCGATGCCGACCAGTGGCGACGGGCGTGGCGACGATGTGCTGGCGGTGCCCGGGGGCCGCCTTGACTACACCCACTTTTCGGTGGTCATGTCGAAGTCACGACGGATCGCGATGTTCGTTGGAGTCAACATCAGCGGCGAAGAATCGGTCCCGATCGCACGAACCGCAGACAAGTGGTCCCTCGACGGGCGGATCGCGCCAGACGCTCAGCTCGGCGAGGAGATGTACGCGGACAACCTGCTGGACCGCGGCCATCTGGTTCGCCGGGAGGATCCCAACTGGGGCGAAGACGCCGAAACCGCGAACGAGGACACTTTCCATTTCACGAATTGCGCGCCGCAGATGGGCGCATACAACCAGAAGACATGGCTCAGCCTCGAGGACTACGTGTTAAAAAACACTCGGCGCTGGAAGGAGCGCGTCACCGTGTTCTCCGGCCCGGTTTTTCGCGATGACGATCGGATCTACCGGGGCATTGGGATTCCCACCGCGTTCTGGAAGGTGATTGCGTTCGTTTCCGACAACGGCTTGCCGTCGGCGACGGCTTACATGGTCGACCAGAGCCGCGAGCTGGGCAGCCTGGAGGCGGCGTTTGGCGCTTTCCGCACCTACCAGCGCAGCGTGCGTCGGATTGAACAGCTCACCGGGCTGGATTTCGGCGAATTGTCCCGGTACGACGGCTTTTCAAACGAAGAGCGTGATACCGGAACGACGATCGAGTCTGCCATTCGAGACCAAAGCGACATCCGCGTATAGCGCCCCAACCAATGCACTGTGCTGGTATCCGCGTGTAACTTGGCGGTAGAAGTGACTCAAATGTAGGTTGACGCAGAGCGAGCGCAAATAGGGTGCTTGTAGATGGTCAGCACCCCAGATGCCAAATTCATTTCCGCTTTTGGCGGCGGTTTCAACTGGTCGACGCAACAGCTTGCCGATATCGCTCGATCGGGGTTTCAAAGCCCAGCGTTTTCCGTGGTCGTTCGTTCAAGCGTCTGGCGACCTCGTCGAGCTCGGCTTGGGAGATCCTGGACAGGTCGATGCCCTTCGGAAAGTACTGGCGCAGAAGACCGTTGGTGTTTTCGTTGGAACCGCGCTGCCAAGGGCTCTGTGGATCGCAGAAGTAGACCTGGATATCCGTTGCCAGCGTAAAGCGCCGATGGTCGGCCAGTTCCTTGCCGCGGTCCCAGGTCAGTGACTTGTACAACTCGTTCGGTAGCTC
>JBGSYU010000140.1:0-6997 GCA_041750715.1 Lacipirellula sp. | reverse complement strand
TCGGGGACGCGCTCCTCGCCGACGCGCTTCGTCCACCGCCCGATGCGTTCTCGCGAGACCTTCGTCTCGGCGAGCGCCTCCAGGTCTTCGCTCGCCGCGGCGAACGACGCTCCTTGCGAACCGGCGTACGCCACCTTCTTGAGCATCGCCGGCGTGAACGGGCAATCGACCTCAACGCCGATCGCGCTGGTCCACGGGAAAAAAAGCCCGCAGACAGGCGGGACAAAAGTACTCCGGTTCGCAGATCGCGACCGGCCCTCGTCGGCCGATCAGCTCCCGCTTTCGCTCCCCTTCGTAGCGGCCCTCATGGCCGCACTGGGGGCACGTCGATTCGTCCTCGCCGGTCCGGCAGGCCCCCGCCTTCTGCTTGACTAGTTCCGCATGCATCGCGTCGCCGATCTCCACGGCCCGGGTCTCGATCGCATCGAGCCAACTCAGGGCGTTGCTCTCATCCACCTCGCCCCATTCGGCCGCCAATTCGCGGGCCATCGCCGCGATCCGTTCCTGCATCACATCGGTAATTGCCATCCTTGGCTCCTCCAACCCCCCAGCTTCTCGCCGGAAACCAGCAACTCCGCTGGAATCCACTTGTTACCTCCTACACCAATCACACAACCACGCAAACCGCAGGCTGCACCCCCTTCAATTGACCGAAGCAATGGTGCGTTGACAGTGACTTCAGCGGTTGATATTGTTCGCCGCCTTTATTCGCTCGAAGCCAGTGCTTGTGAAGTCGGCCGACGAAAGCGTGATGGGAGCGCCTCGTTTGTTACGCGAACCGCCAATCCGTCGCCGCTGGGCATGTGAGAGGTTGCTGCCAGCGTCCCGACTACCGGCCATGGCGCTCGCAGCCGCCGTAGTGCTAGCGGGTACTCTGCTGGCGCAAGAACCGGCGCCAATCTCGACTGAAGCGAACGTCAAACTCAACTTCCCCGACCAAGTGGAGCTGACGCTGCTGGTCGAGTATGTCAGCCAGCGGCTCGGCGTGAAGATCCTATACGACGAGCAGGTCGGCAATAAGCAGATCACCATCAAGGCCCCCGGCGAGATCCCCGCCGCGTCGCTGCTGAACGTACTCGAAAGCGCCCTGAAGATCAAAGGCCTCGCGCTCGTCGATGGAGACGTACCGGGTTGGAAGCAGATCGTCCCCATCAAGGACCTCGCGCAGATCGCTCAACCAAGCGGCGACAATCTGGAGCAGCTCGGCAACGCCGAAGCCGTCACGCAGGCCTTTACGCTGAAGTTCATCGGCCCTGAAAAGCTTGCCGCAATCGTCAAGCCGTTCCTCACCGAGCCGGGCGCCAACACGATCACCGTCCCCGAGCAAAACCTGCTGATCATCACCGACTACGCCGGCAACCTGAAACGGATCGCCAAGCTGGTCGAAACCATCGACCAGTCGGGCCCGCCCAGCGAGGTCTCGTTCTATCCGGTAAAGCATCTGGAGGCCGCCGCGCTCGCACAGCAGATCCGTGAAACGCTGGCGGCACGATTCAAGAGTCAAGCCGCGCCGCTGGTCTACGAAGTCGTTCACGACGAACGGACCAATCAGCTACTCATCGTCGCGCCGAAGGAGCTGGCCGAACAGATCCTCAAGCTGGCGCAAACGCTCGACGTGCCGTTAGGCGTCACGACCGAGGTCTACAACTTTCGGTACGTGGCCGCCGAGCGCATCGATAAACTGGTGAAAGAGCTGTTCGATCCGCTGACGATCAATCGCCTCTACCGCTCGGCCGTCGACGGCGACGACAACCTGCTCATCGTCACCGCGCCCGAGAACATTCACGATCGCGTCCGCTGGCTCCGCGACGAAATGGACGTCGAGAGCAAGCGCCCCGGAAACTCGGTCCAGTTCTATAAACTTAAGAACGCCAGCGCCGAGGAAGTCTTAGCGACGCTCCTCTCCGTGCAGCAGACTGGCGGCGGGGGCTACAGCCCTTCGGCCACGCCGATCGGTCCGCGCGGCGTATCGCCGTTAGGGCGCGGACCGACCGGCACCGCCGGGTACTCCTTCGGCCAGCCCGATCGCGAGCAGTTTGTGCCGGGGCCTAACTACCCGCAGACGCCCACTCAGGTGGAACCGACGCAGCCGCCGGCGTTTCAGGCTACCGATCCCGTCCCAGCCGCTGGAGCACAGGTTCCTCCCGAGGAAGCTGCCGCCGCGCTCGCCTTCGCCCCGGACGCCGCCCGGGTGACCGCCGACCCGTTCACCAATTCGATCATCGTAGTGGGCGACCGCGTGGTGCAGCAGGTCTACAAAGACCTCATTGAGTTCCTCGACAAGAAGCGTCCGCAGGTTATGATCGAAGCGCGAGTCGTCATCATCGACACCAGCGATGATTTTTCGTTGGGGGTCGAACTGTCGGGAGGCGTCAATCGCACCGGCATCAATAAGATTTTTCAGTTCACCTCCTATGGTCTTAGCACCGCCACCCCGGCGACCGGGGCCTTGGCCCTAACGCCCGGTCGCGGCTTCAACTGGACGCTCGTCGATCCCGAAGACGCCGACGCCGTAGTGCGGGCGCTGACGACGCACCGGCGGGCGCGGGTCTTGTCGGCCCCTCGCGTCCTGGTCAATGACAACTCCACCGGCACCTTGGCCAGCGTCAATGAAGTCCCCTTCACCAGCGTCAACGCCTCGACCACGGTGGCAACCACTAGTTTCGCCGGCTTCGCCGAAGCGGGAACGACAATTGAAGTGACGCCCCGGATCAGCGAGGACGATCATTTGGTGCTCGACTACGCCGTGACCCTCAACAGTTTTACCGGCGCCGGCGGTGCCGGCGTGCCCCCGCCCCGGCAGACCGACGAGGTTCGCAGCACAGTCACAATCCCCGATGGTCACACGGTCATCGTCGGCGGACTCAATCGCGCCAATTCTTCCTACAACTACGAAGGGATTCCGTTCATTGAAAAGATCCCGGTCGTCCGGGAGCTGACCGGCGTCACGACGACGGCTAAAAGCCGCACGACGACCTTTGTGTTCCTGCGGCCCGTCATCTTGCGGGACGATAAGTTCCGCGACCTGCAGTATCTCTCCGATAAAGACGCCCGTTGCGCCGGTTGCGAGCGAAACATCCCGGAAAGCCTGCCGCTGCTGGTCAAGTAGCTGGATTGGGGTGTCCATGCTGTCGCTCTTGAGAAAAAATGATTGACACACTGGCAGCGACGGTTACAACTGCGGGTTGGAGACGGAACTCGACTTCATTACCGCATCGAAGGCTGCCATGCCATCGAAAGGCAAACTACGCCGGCAGGAAGCTAGCTACACGGCTGGGGCCAGTGTGGCGGCGGGTATTGGCAAGCGGGCTTGGCTCCTTCCCTTTACGCTGGGCGCAGTTCTGAGCGGCGGGATCGTTTTACTCGCTAAGCCGAGTTCTCAAGGCAGTGCCGACGCCGCTGCTCGTGCGTCGAGTACGCAAGCACGGCCGACTGGCGAGCTGCCTTCGCTCGGCGATCTGACTGGCATGTCCAACGAGCAACTTGAGCAGCAGGACATTGCCCTGCTGAATCTTCGCTGTGCGGAAGGTCTGCCTGGCGCTGAAAAACTGGACATAGAGCAGATGCTCGCCACGCTCGACCGATGGGCGGCACGGGTCCGGCACGAAACCGACCGGCACCTGTACAAGTACCGACAGAATCCCAAAGAGTTTAATAACTCCGAAGGATTTTATCGGATGATGGCGCTGATTACGGTGCTACAGCAGGACTTCAAGGTCCATTACAACCCTGACCGCATCCGAGACATTGACTTTCGCCGTAGTCAAGATTTGTTCATTCATGGAATGATCGGCAGCGACAATGGCGGGACGTGCGTTTCCATGCCGGCCCTATATACCGCCGTGGCTCGCAGGCTTGGCTACCCTGTCTATTTGGTCACGGCGAAGGAACACGTCTTTTGCCGTTGGGGCAAAGGCTAGGAACGGTTCAACGTCGAAGCTACCGCCCAAGGCATGAGCAACTTCGACGATGCCTACTACCTGAAATGGCCGAAGCCGATCAGCGAAGCCGAGGTAAAGTCAGGCCAGTATCTAAAGTCGCTATCGGTCGCTGAATCGCTGGCGACGTTCTTAGCCGCTCGCGGCCATTGCCTTGAAGACAACGGCCGCATGGCCTTGGCACGGGTCAGCTACGCTCAGGCGGCAGCCTTGTCGCCGCGGCCAATCTTTCAAGGCTTTTTGGTGCAAAGCATGGGCTTTCGGCAGTCGTTGCCGTGGCAGCATGTGGCCGCTCAAAAGCGGAAGATTGAACCGCCAATGATCTACCAGCACGATCCGTTTACCGGACAAGTGCCGGTAATGGAACCGTATACGCCAGCAAGCGGAGCCGGCTACTCGCCGTACCGTACCTCAAAGCCGATCCTGCCCAACATGGTCGGATTCCCTCAGAACAATGCAAACGGCTTCCCTAACCCTTCGATGGGCTGGGGAGTCCAACCTTGAAAGGAACAAGGCATGAACGCTAGACGATTCATTCTGACGCTTGTAGTCGCGGTTATCACTCTTGGCACTGCTCACGAGGCGTCGGCCTACTATGCGGCTCATATTGGGCGATTTACTAGCCGCGACCCCGCTGGGGAAGTTGAACGCTTTGGCGGGGAAATGCCGGCAGATTCAGAGATGGAAACTGGGTTTGTCGACAGAAACCATTTTGATCCGATGGCCGAGTATGACGACGGCATGAACTTGTATCAGTATGTGCAGTCCGATCCTGTTCATTACGTCGACCCCCAAGGTTTGGCGCGAGATTCTGTATCGGCTTCTATTGAGAAATGCCTTCAGCTGCCTTTTCCAGCAAACGTCAAATGCCTCGAAAACCTCCTAGGGTCTGGCTTCAAAGATGACGCAATCCGAGTGTTACAGTGTCAGCTTGTTTATAAAGCGTACAAGGCCGTAGGCGCAAAGTGCCGCGCCTGTGTACCCACTATGACTAAGAAAGAACTATTGGCAAACGCAGCGTGTTTTAGTGCCGAGGTTGCAGGTAGGGCGAGGTATATGAGCATGAATTGTGATTGCGTTCTACCTGGCAGTATCGCGGCGGGCAGCGCTAAGAAAAAGCGAACTCACCAAATCGAGTTAGCGAATAAATCAGCGGCAGCGTCAACTTGCTATGCATTGGCGGCAAGAGCCAAGAAATAAGATCTGGCGGTCCATAAAGGCGTCCAATGGTAGACTCTTACATTCGGAACATCGTCGAATCGCTATGGCGCGAGTTGGTCGATTCTCGTTTTAGCGAGGAGGACTTTATTGACGCAGTACTGCTCGATTGCGGGCATGACGCTACTGGCGTTTCTAAGGCTGATTTTTTGGAACTGTTCAACACTGGAAGTTGCGCAGTTATGGAGGAAGTAGCCTGGTGCTGCAACGAGGTCTTGAACCATTACTTTGCCGACGATATTGGTAGTGCAGAATTTGTGCGTGGCATTTTCATTGCGACATGCGCGGTAAACATCATTGAAAAAGGCTTCGGCAATTGGGATTTTATGTTTGATAAAATCTGCATGTTATTAGTGCAGAATATGGACAAAGTGGACTACCAGTTTAGGATGAATTTTCTTAAACGCATTCTCTGCCCAGAGTCGGAAAAGCGAGCAATGGATTAGTGAAATTAGAGTGCAAGCCGGGCCACCGCTGGCCGATCTCACTTAAACGATGCCTCTAGCTAGAGCCAGTCAACAGCAAGCCCCGCGGAGCCGTTCGGTTCCCGAGGGCTTTTCTTATAATGTACAAGTGTGTGGTATCGCGAAACGCAGTAGTCGTAATGCAAGACAACGAGAATCGCAGTTCGAGTGCTTTCACCGCACTGTGCGTCGTGTTAGCGATTCTCGCTCTGGTTTAGATCGATTAGGAGTACGTGCTAGCGGACATGGCGGTCCGCGCAGGTCGTTGAGAAATTCTACATGTGGTTCGAACGTAACCGTTCACGCCCTGGGGAGGAGTGACGGTGTTTTTTCGCCGGCGCAGTGGGCTTGAACGGCTTGAGTGAGGTAGTCGAAGACGGGTCTCCGTTGTTGGCGGCAGGTTTCGACGACGGTGAGCATGGTCTCGACGAAGCGGCTTCCTTGGGCGCTCTGCGTGCCGAAGGAGAGCTTGCGCCAGATGACGGCGTGCCGCAAGGCGCGCTCGCTGGCGTTGTTGGTCGGCTCGACGCCCTCGACCTCCAGGAAGGTCCACAGCCGCTCGCGATGGTCGTACAACTCATTGCACATGCCGACGATCCGCCGCTCGCCGCTGAAGGCGCCGCGCAGCAGCAAGGCGTCGACCTCCTGGCGGATCGGTCCCATCAGCCGCTTCCAGCCGAGCCGGGTGAGCGGTCCGTCGCGATAGCGGCCCCACAGCTCAAACATCTGGCTGGTCGGTCGCAGCAGGTCGTGGCCCAGGCGTTTCGCTTTCCCTCGGCCGTCGTCGATCAGCGCCTGAAAGTCTCGCTTCAAGTGCGCCCAGCACCACTGCAATCGCGCCAGCGACAGATACGTCCGAGCCCGGTCGCAGTGAACGACGCCCTCAAAGGATTCGCCCAGCATGTCGGTCACTCCCGTCGCCTGGCGCGAGGGCCGGACGGCGAACACCGTGAACGTCGCGGCGACGTAGGTCCACAGCCAGCTCTTGGCCGTCCCTTCTTTAGTCGGCGTTTCGTCGATCGCAAGGATCGGCTCGCGGGGCAGTTGCGCCGCCAGCTCTTCATAGGCCGGCCGCAGGACCGCAGTCGCCTGGTTTTGCAGCTTCACGACCCACCCGGTCGAGCACGGCTGACCGAGGATCTGTTCGAGGAACAACGCCGTGCGGCGCTTGCTCTGCCGGAAGCAGCCCATCAGCAGCGCGGTCAAGGCAATCAGCCGCGGACCGGCCTGACCCGTCGGGACGCCCGGCGGCAACTCCCCGCAGGTCGTCTCGCCGCACGCGGGGCAAGCGCGTCGATGACGCTGGTATTCGGTGACGTGGGGCTCGATCGGCGGGACTTCCCACACTTGATGTCGCAGCGGCTCGGGGTCGCGGCC
>JBGSYU010000139.1:0-2206 GCA_041750715.1 Lacipirellula sp. | reverse complement strand
GCGCGGCGTTGTTCTCTCACCTGGTACTCCGAAGGGAGATTGCGAATATGGTTCGTATATGCGTTCGGTCACTCGACCAAAGGCCCGTCACCTGTAATGCGCGGCCGCTGCTGTTCCAAGCTCACGCCGCCCTAGAACGCGGCAGCTACATCGAAGCCGGCTGCCGGCTCCGTGAAGCCCTCCGCATATGGCTGCACGCTGAATGCGTCTACTACGGCTGTCTGCCGCCCGCGTCGAAGCGTCCCGAGCTACCGCCGATCGTGCTGGCGAAGGCGCTCAAGAAAGCTGGGGAGTTGACGGGCGATTATTTCGAGTGGATCAAAGAGGCCGTCGACATCGCGAACCAGGCGGCGCACCTAGGCTTTGTCCCAAAACGCTTAGATTAGGTTGTAGGTGAGGTACTGCCGGATGAAGGCGAGCTTGATCATGCCGCCGAAGTTTTTGGCGGTCTTCTCGAAGCGGGAGAAGATGCGTCGGCTTTCTTTGAGCCAGCCGATGAGCCGTTCGACGATGTTGCGGCGGCGGTACGCTTCTTTGTCGAATGCGACCGGGCGGGCGTTGCGATCTTCATTCTCCTTTGATGGGATCACCGGTTCGATGCCCAGTTCGAGCAAGTATTCGTCGATCCAATCGGCCCGGTATCCTTTGTCCCCGCCCAGCGCAAAAGGCCAGGCGATGCGCTCGCCGTCTTCGTCGACGAGGCAGACGTCGGCGGCGACCAAGAGTTCGTCGAGCACCGTCGATTCGTGCGTTTGGCCGGCCGTGAGCTGGAAGTGCAGCGGCAACCCGTGGCCGTCGCACAAGATGTGGATTTTCGTCGAAAAGCCCCCGCGAGAGCGGCCTAGCGCGTGGTCGCTAGGTTCGGCCGCATCGCTTTTTTTCCACCGCCGCCCGCACATCGCGCCGCCCGCACCGTCGTTCCGTCGATGCACCACAGTCGCTGGTCGATCGCCCCGGCCGTGGCAAATGAACTTTGCAGGCGACGGAGAATCGTGTCGAACGTGCCGTCGCTGTTCCACTGGTCGAACATTCGCCACGCTGTTTTCCATGTGCCGAATTCCTCCGGCAGGTCGCGCCATGGCGACCCCGTGCGCAGCACCCACAAAATGCCGTCCAGCACCCGCCGCGGATCGCACCGCGGTCGACCGGTCGCCGCCGGCGACGGAAACACGTCCGAAATCAACGCCCAGTCTTCGTCCGTCAATAATAAACGAGCCATCCAAACGCCCTCCTTGGCGAAGTAAAACTACCGCCGCCAAGGATCGTCGATTCGCAAACATCGTCAAATACCAGTTTTGGGACAAAGCCTAGATCTTGTACTTATAAGAACCAGATCAAGATAAAAGATAAACCCGCCGCGCGGCCCGGATCTGGTTTTCTGAGTAGAGTGCCCAAAAATCCTACGCTTACCGCAATCGTGCCTGAGGACCTGAAGCGATTGTCCAGGCTGGAGATGCTCTACCGCCAGGCCGTAGCTGCAAGATGGCTCAGCGAAAGCGAGCAGGACGCGAGGACTTTCATCGCCGCGGCGGTTCGAGCAACCCGCGTGAACGGAGATGCGGCGCGAGTCTTCGTTGGGCTTGTGAAAAAGCGCCTTTGGCATCACGTGACGCAGGCCGAAGAGACCCGAGCGATAGAAGCTTTCGCGCGCCACGAACGGAAAACCGGAAGGCGCTTCGGCGAAAAGCCGTTCACGAGAGGCGGTGCCGGCGATTCCGTTCGACAGCTGCTAAGTTCATTGCTCCAGCCCGTAGAATCGGCGTCGAAGGAGGTGAGGGGAGGAAACCCAGGCGTGGCAGTCCGTGATCAGGTGGCAGCGATTTTGCCAAGATTGGTCAGCTCATGACGCTGACTGTGACGAATCAGCTCCAGCTTTCCTCGGCGTTGACCGTCGGTGAAATCCTCGGTTCATGTCGGTATGGCCTTTGGATTCGCCGCTTGATTCGGGGATGTTTGCGCTCTTATTCGAAGAATGATACCGGCGACTTCATGAAGCCGGTGACCCATCAAAGTCTAGGCATTGTCATCGCCTACCTCTTGCCTGGTTTTGCGGTACTAGGCTCGCTTAGTCTCCATTCCGAGACCCTTCACGGCTGGCTCGGAGCATCCGGCCAGGATGCTCCTACCGTTGGTGGATTTCTCTATGTCACCATGGCTTCGCTTGGCCTCGGCCTATTTCTAAACAGCGCCCGTGCGCTTACGCTCG
>JBGSYU010000138.1:0-1753 GCA_041750715.1 Lacipirellula sp. | reverse complement strand
CCGCACGGGGCAGTTGCATCCGCAACCAACGGAGCCAGTTGCCGTGAAAGATCGCGGCAATCGCCTCTTCGCCGTAGCCCCTGCCGGCAAGTATTTCGGCGAGCTTTTGTACGTCGGCGATGCTGTCGACGTCGGCCGGCGTCTGCTCTCGGCCGAAGCCGCCGTCGAGATCTGTGCCGATCCCCGCACAGCGGTGATGGCCTGCCAGTTGGCAAACGTGGTCAATGTGATTGGCCACGTCCTGGAGCGTAACCGAGTCTCGCGGCGTCTCGCCAGTTTTCCAGCCGTCGTGCAGCATCCAGCTATCGAGAGCCGATCCAATCACCGCGTCCCGTTCGATCAGCAGGCGAAGTTGCTCATCCGAAAACTGACGTGGACCTGGCACAAGCGCTCGGCAGTTCTGATGACTTGCCAAGATCGGCCCCGCGTAGGCATCCAGCGCTTCAAAAAATGCCTGGTCGGCCAGGTGCGTTACATCCAGCGCAACGCCCAGCCGCTGGCACTGCCCGAGCAGTGTGCGGCCATCCTGGGTCAACCCTCCTTCGGCGCCCGTGCCGGCAGCGTAGCGATTCACGCCGAAATGCACCAGATTGATCTGCCGGAGGCCGCGTCCAAACCAGTACTCCAGTTCTTCTGGTTCGGTCACTGGATCGGCGCCTTCCATGACCAACACTATGCCGACCGGCGCCGCCTCCGGCGATTCCATCGCGTGGCGCCAATGAGCATCCAAATCCTCGACCGTACGCACCATGCGCATGTGGCCCCGACGGACCATCAGCTCGTACCACGCCAGTTGCGCATGAGCGGCGCAGTGGGCGACTGCCTGCGAGCGGTAGTCGAGGTCGATCCGCCGCACTCCCTCGCTTGGCAGCGGCCGAGCGGGCTTGGAGCGCGAGAGCAGCGTTGCGAAGCAAAGTTGCACCTGACCGCAGCGCATCTCGGCAAGGCTCACCACTCCGCCGCCGCGAGCCGCGCTGTCGCGGCACTCTCGTTCCGCGGCGTTGATCGCATCCACGGGCAGCGTGAGATCGCGCTCGAAGCTGACGGCATTCCACGCCAAGTCGAGATGGCTGTCGATGATCGGCGTCACGGGGGCGCCTCCAGCGGGCGCTCTTCATCGACCAACCGCTGCACCGCCCAAGCGTGGCGGCGAAACAAATCCTCCCAGCCAGCCGCTTCTTCGGGCGTGTATTCGTAGAATCCCCGGCCGTTGACAACGCCCTGGGCCTCATTCCGGGCAAGTGCGGCCAGCGACGCCGGAACTGTCTCCTCGCGACTCAACGTCGGCAGCACGGGCGCCATCGCCTTCGCGTAGATCTCAGGTCCGCCGGTGAGATCGATCCACCTGAGCGGACCGCACAAGGTCGCCCATAAACCGACCGAGTTGCGGAACGACCGGTCGATCGTCTCCGCATCGGCCACGCCCGATTCGACGAGATGGAGCGCCTCCCGGTAGAGCGCATAGCCCAGGCGGTTGGCGATGAATCCTGGCACATCGCGGTTGACGAAGCTCGGCTCCTTGCCGCAGCGGACCGCCAAGGCAATAGCGCGCTCGAACGCCGCGTCGTCCGTCTGGTCTCCTCGAATCAGTTCGAGGAACCTCGTGGCGTGGGCCGGCTCGGCCCAATGCATGCCGAGGAATCGTTCGGGGCGTTTTCTCGAGCGCTGCATGAGCGAGATTGGAATCGCCGAGGTATTCGACGCTACGGGCACATCGGCGCCGACGACCCGTTCGATCTCATCAAATACGAAG
>JBGSYU010000137.1:0-10206 GCA_041750715.1 Lacipirellula sp. | reverse complement strand
AGCTGAGTCTGCATAAACGCATGCGTCCCCTCATGCAGCATTAGGTGCCGGCGGTAATAATCGCTCGGTTGCTCCACGAGCCACAGCTCGTACCCGCGGGAATACCCGTTCACAAAATTCGGATTGTCCTGCGGTAGCAGCCCCAGCGCCGCGAACCGCTCGCGGTCCTGGATGAGAAATGCCAACCACCGCCCGCGCACTTCATGCTTTGGAACGTCAAAATACGCCGCCCACTCCGGCACGGCCGCGTCGAAGACGCGCGGCAGCTCATCCACCGCGGTGCTGCTGGGCACATCGGTCAGCAATTGAACGTGCCGCCCCTCCAAGAGCCGAATCCCCGCCGCCGCCGCCCGTCGGGCATCAATCTTTCGCGGCGGCGTCGATTGAGCGCAGCATTCGACGTCGACGCCGCAGACTGCCAGCGCGATCGCGGCGGCGCCCATTGCCAGAAGTCGAGTTAGCGCAAGCAACAGTGAGTCCTCCTTGCGTCCATTGTATCAGCCGCGGTACAAGTTTAGTCAGAACGCCCCGCGACCCTCCAGCGGAGACAATCCTCATGTCCGTTAAAATCACCTGGCTCGGCCACTCCTGCTTTCTGCTGGAATCCGCAGGCAACCGTCTGCTTGTCGATCCTTATCTAAATGATTCCGCCACCGCTCCGCTCAAGGCCGACGAAGTTGAGGCGAATTTCATTCTGCTCACCCACGGCCACTTCGACCATGTGACTGACGCCCCGGGTATCGCCAAGCGCACCGGCGCCGCGGTTCTCGCAAACTACGAAGTCGGCGCGTGGTTGAGGAAGCAGGGCGTCGCCGAAGACAAAGTCATCCGGCTCAACCCTGGCGGTAACGTCGCGCAGCCCTTCGGCCGCGCCAAGCTCACCATCGCCCAGCACAGTTCCAGCCTGCCCGACGGCTCCTACGGCGGCGTTGCCGGCGGGTTCCTGCTGGAGCTGGACGGCAAGCGAATTTACATCGCCGGCGACACCGCGCTGTTCCTCGACATGAAGTTGATCGGACTGGGCGGTCTCGATCTTGCGATCCTCCCCATCGGCGACCGCTACACCATGGGCCCAGAGGATGCGGTCGAAGCGGTGAAATTCCTCAACCCCAAAAATGTCGCTCCGTGCCACTACAACACCTGGCCCGACATCGCCCAAGACCCGCACGCCTGGGCCGATAATGTCCGCCGATCGACCGCCGCCCAACCGCAAGTCGTCGAACCGGGCGGCACGTTTGTGATATAATCTGGCGCCGAACTCGCTCGCGACTCCAAGAGAGAATTCCCCGATGCAATCGCCAACCAACATCATCCGCCCTCTCCTCGCCGCTTGCGGCTTAGCGCTCACCCTCCTCGCCAGCCCCGCCCCTGCCGCCGAGCCCCTCGCCTGGAAATTCACCCCCGGTCTCACCAACCGCTATCGAATGAACCAGGACACTCGACTCACCATCAATAGCGGCGCCGGCGGCGATGCGACGACGCATTCGGTGACGACGATCGACATCTCCTGGATTGTCGAAAAGGTGAACGACGACGGCTCGGCCGTGCTCGACCAGCGGATTGAACGTATGCGGATCAAAGCCGAAACCGGCGATAACCAGGTGGCCGAGATCGACTCCGCCGCGAAGGAGGATCCGCAAGGCCAGGCGGCCACGCTCGTTCCCCTGCTCAAGGCGATCACTTCTAAACCGTTCAAGGTAACGATGACGCCGCGCGGCGAGATCAAAGAAGTCGAAGTCCCCGAAGCGATCGTCGAGGCTCTGAAGAACCAACCGGGCGCCGCCCAGATGGGCGACCTCGCTACGGAAGCAGGGTTTAAGAAGCTCGTCGGCCAGGCGTCATTCGTCCTGCCGCAAAAGCTCGAGCCGAGCGTCGAGTGGACCGCAAAGTCCGAGTCTCAACTCCCCGCCGTCGGTACACAGACGGCTGTTACGACTTATCGCTACGAGGGCCCAAAAGAAGTGGACGACAAATCGATGGAAGCGTTCTCGGCCAAGCTTTCCTTGTCGTTCGCCGGCGGTCAGGTTCCGATTGCAGTCACCAATCAAGAGTCAAACGGCGAAATCCTTTTCAACCGCGAAGCGGGCCGGCTAGAGTCGTCGGCTATCAAGCAACTCACGGAACTTAAGATCACTGTCTCCGGCCAGCCGATCAACCAAAAAATCGAGCAAAACGTCAAGATGAACTGGATGCCGGACCAGGGAAGCAAAGAAGGTGAGTAGGTGAGCGGATTCGTCTCGTCGCTTGCGGCTTAGCGCGATATTCACCTTCACCTGTCCCTCGCCGCCACCCGCACCTGAATATCCTCCCCGTCCACGCACACCTCGAACGAATCAATCTTTATCCGTGGATTGTCGCACCACGTTCCATCCGCCACGGCGAAGCGCCACGCATGCCAAGGACACGTTACGACTCCTTCCTCGTCCAGATGCCCGGCGCCCAGCGACGCCCCCATGTGGGGACACAGATCGTCGATGGCAAAATACTCCCCGCCGCGATTAAAAACGGCGACCAGCCGATCGCCCACATGAAACGTGGCGCCAGTCCCTTCGGCAATGGAGCCGACTTTCGCCACGGTTACAAACTCGGACATGGATTTGCGTCTCCCCTTGAGGGGCCAGTTTAGCCGGGAGGCAAGGCTGTCGGCTATCGGCTGTCGGCTGTCGGCCAGACAAGGTAGGATTGTAGGATCGCGATTCATCTGCGACATCCGCGGTCGATTTCCTCACCACGCCACACGCAAAATCGCATGGTCGACAGCCGACAGCCGACAGCCGACAGCCCCCCAGCGGACATTTCGCTCCGCGAGTTCCAGCAACTAATCCGCGGCATGTACCATGATAAAGACGTGGCTCGCGGGATCGACGGCACGTTTATGTGGCTGATGGAAGAAGTCGGCGAACTGGCAACGTCGCTGCGAGAAGAGTCGCTCGAAGAACAATCAGCCGAGTTCGCCGATGTGCTGGCCTGGCTCACCACGCTGGCGAACGTCGCCGGCGTCGACCTCTCCGCGGCCGTCCGCAAGAAATACGGCGGCGGCTGCCCCGGTTGCGGCCACCTCATCTGCACCTGCGACGACGCGGAGAAGCCGTAGACCATCCCCCTCCCTCGAAGGGAGGGGCTAGGGGAGGGATTGCCCACGCCCGCATGATGTCAACGATCAACAGTCCAACCACCGCCCTAAACCCCTCACCCACCTTCCCGCCTCAGGGGAGAGGGGCCTTTGCGGCTTTCCGCTTAGCGCTCATACTTTTCACAATTTTCGCCGGTAGTCTGCCACACCCCGTTGTCGCCCAACAACCCGCCGACGTCGAAATCCTCTGCCTCAACCTCGGCTTCAACGGCGTCTACAAACTCGGCTGCTGGACCCAAGCCGCCGTTACTCTGAAGGGCGGCGCCGACGCTTTCACCGGCGCCATCGAAATCACCGCCCGCGATCCCGAAGGCGTTCCGACGGTGGTGCTCTCGCCGCCCGATCGTGCGGTCGCCGTCGTCCCCGGGCAGACTACGATCGGTCGGCTGTTCGTCCGTCCCGGCCAAGACGGCGCCGCGATCCAGGTGCGCGTCCTCGACGACCGCGGCCGCGAGCGCGCCAAACGCAGCTTCTACTCAGGCCCCGAACCCGGCGGCGAAATCATCGACGGCGGCCTGCCCGCCACCAATCGCATCGTCGCGTCGTTCGGTTCGACCCGCGGTATGGGCGACCTGCTCCGCGGCGAGTCGAACGACAACGAACAGCTCGCCACGCGCACCGTCAAAATCGAGAACGCGGCCGACCTGCCCTTGGAGTGGTTCGGCTACGAGTCGATCGACGCGCTCGTGCTTACCACCACGAAGCCGGAGTTGTATCGCCCGCTCGCCGCCAGCACGCAACGCATCCACGCGCTGGTGCGGTGGGTCGAGCTCGGCGGCCGCGTCGTCGTCTTCTGCGGCGTCGACGCTCCGGAACTCATGGGTCCCGGCGGCCTGCTGGTCGCGCTCGTGCCGGGCAAGTTCGACAAGCTGACGCTGCTGCGCGAATCGCAGCCGATCGAAGCGTACGTCAACTCCGAGACCGCACTCACCAGCGGCCGCCAGTTTCTGATTGAGGTCCCGCGGCTTACCGATGTGCGCGGACGCATCCTCGCCTTCGCCGGCCAGAACGGCGCCGATCTACCGCTGGTGATTCGAGCCCGCCAAGGCCTCGGTGAAGTCACGTTCGTCGCGCTGGACCCCGACGCGCCGCCGCTGGCCGAGTGGCCCGGCCGCGTAAACCTTCTGCGGCAGGCGCTTCAGTGGCCGGCCGCACCCGCCTCCGACGTCGCAGGGCAGGGCGGCGTCACCCGCCAAGGCGAAGACCTCATCGATCGCCTCCGCCGCGCCCTCGACGGATCGTTCGAAGGCGTGAAGACGGCGCCGTTCGCGCTGGTCGCCTTCCTCGTCATCATTTATATCCTGCTGATCGGCCCCGGCGACTATTTCTTCGTCAAGCGCGTACTCAAACGCATGGAGCTTACCTGGCTCACGTTCCCGCTGATCGTGCTGGCCGTCGCGACAGCCGCCTACTGGGCCGCTCGCACCATGAAGGGTGATCAACTCCGCGTCAATCAAGTCGAGATCGTCGACGTCGACATGTCGACCGGTAAGGCGCGCGGCACCGTCTGGACCCACTTCTTCAGCCCCCGCGTCGCCCGCTACAACCTCACGCTGAACCCTTACTTCGGCGACGAACCCCTCAGCGAGCCCAGCGAGCCGGGGCGTCCCCGCCCCCGGCCCTCCCGCGCCAGCGCCCCCCAGTCTCTAGTCGCCTGGCTCGGCTCCACCGGCTTCGGCCTCGATGGCATGCAAGGTCGCCGCGGTCAAACCGGCCTGTTCGAACGAGGCTATGCGTTCAGTCCTCCGCTCGACGCGCTGCTGGAACTGCCCGCGCAAGAGTGGTCGACCAAAACGCTCGTCGGCCGCTGGTCCGCGGAGCTCACCGAGCCGATCGACGCCAACTTGAAAGCCCTCGACGACGATCAGCTTGCCGGCCAACTCACCAATCGCACCGGCGTGGAGCTGCAAGAATGCTTCCTCATGCACGGCGACTTGGCCTACCGCCTGCCGAACCTTGCCGACGGCGCCGTTGCTACCGTCGACGAATCGCTTCAACCCAGCAGCGTCAAGACCGCGCTCACTCATGGCGATGCCGGGTACGAGCTTGGCGGCTCTGCCGCCGACGTCTCCGCGAACCGGTTAGACGCCGACAGCACCGACGTGAATCGACTCGCCATCGCGATGATGTTCTACGAAGCCGTCGGCGGCGGCGCCTACGCCCAGTCGCCCAATCGCTACCAGGCGTTCGTCGACCTCAGCCGGCTACTCAAGGGCGACCAGGCCGTCCTCCTCGCCCGCGCTGCCGGCGCAGGCTCTGAATGGATCGACGGCGAAACAGCCCTAGCCAGCAAACGAGATCGCCGTTGGGTGTATTATCGGTTTGTGATTCCACTTGTGGAGAGTGGGCAGGGGGCGGGGGGCAGGGGGGAGTCAGACGGGCTTGCAACGAAACTGTCGAGAACGCGAAACTCTGTCTAACCATTCCGTCCCTGTTGCACCTTCCTGCTATCGTCTCTAACTCCACGGCCCCCTGCCTACTGCCCCCTGCTCACTACTCCTCCCATGATCGAAGCCCGCGACCTCACCAAGAAGTACGGCGACCTCTACGCCATCCACAAGATCGACCTGAAGCTGGAGCGCGGCGACGTGTTCGGCTTCATCGGTCCCAACGGCGCCGGCAAGACCACCACCATGCGCATCCTGGCGACGCTGCTCAACCCCACCTGGGGCGAGGCGTACGTCGGCGGCTACTCCATCTATTCCAAACCCAAAGAAATCCGCCGCATCATCGGCTACATGCCCGACTTCTTCGGCGTGTACGATAACATGAAGGTGATCGAGTACCTCGAATTCTTCGCCGCCGCCTACCGCATCAAGGGCCCAGCCCGACGCAAGATTTGCGACGAGGTGTTAGAGTTGGTCGACCTCGGCTACAAACGCGAAGCCCTCGTCACCAGTCTCAGCCGCGGCATGACCCAGCGACTCGGCCTCGCCCGCGTGTTGCTGCACGACCCGCAGGTGCTGCTCTTGGACGAACCGGCGAGCGGCCTCGACCCCCGGGCGCGTATCGAAATTCGCGGCCTGCTCAAAGAGCTACGCAACATGGGCAAGACCATCATGGTCTCCAGTCACATCTTGCCCGAGCTCGCGGACGTCTGCAATAAAATCGGCATCCTCGAAAAGGGCGAGCTGCTGGTCAACGATTCCGTCGCCGAAGTAATGAAACGAGTCCGCCAACGAATGGTGCTCAAGATTAACGTCGCCGGCAACGGCGAATCTAGCGACGCCGCGGCCCGCCTTCTGGAAGCCCACCCATCCGTCGAAAGCGTAGCCGTCGTCGACGCGCAACTCCGGGTCACCCTCCTCCCTGGCGACCACGACTACAGTGAGCTTTCGAAGCTGCTGGTGGAAAACGGCCACCGCCTCACGCGCCTCACCGAAGAAGAAATCAACCTCGAAACCGCGTTCATGGCGCTGACCAAAGGCATTACTTCGTAGCGAGAAGGCGTGCGGCTTGCGGGCATCGTCGCCGATGTTTAGCCGCGACCCACAGGGGAGCGCTCACCCCAGGCCCCCAGCCCCTAGTCCCCAGCCCCCAAACCCACTAAAATTCGCAATTCAAGTCCGCCACGCCCCGTTCGTCTAGTGGCCCAGGACACCGCCCTCTCACGGCGGCGACAGGGGTTCGACTCCCCTACGGGGTATCTGTAAACCTACAAGGCCCGTCGGGGCGAGTGCAAGAAAGCTCTACGTTAATTTGCGCTTCGCCGGACGCAAGCCTATGAACTCGGAATCTTTGGCGCCGCCCGCGCGGGTGAACGAAAGAACGCCATCCGACTTCCGCGGGCGATGTTCGGCATCGAGCCCCGTTCCGCTGCTGCCCCTGGGAGTCGTCGTGGTGGTGAACGGTCTCGTTCAGACGGCGATCGTCGCCGGCGAGCTTCGCGACCTGAGGCGCCGCATTAAACGGAAATGGAAACTCCCATCGCGAAAACGGGCGAGTGAATGAAACGCCGCCCGCCGGGCGCAGTCGACAAACCTACCCGGCGAGCGGTCAGCACGAAGAGGCCCTTCCGAATCGCTCACCGTCGCATGAGCCGAACGAACGGGGAGCGCAACCCGCCTTGCCTTCGGGTAGCAATATGCTACCCTAGTGGTATGAGTCAACCCGTAAAGCTTTCCGACGCCTTGGTCCTCGACGCCCGGCAGACCGGCACGATCGCCGAACGGTCGATCGCCGGACAGATTGAGTTCTGGGCGCGACTGGGGCGGGCGGTCGAGCCGCTCCTGTCGGGCGACCGGGCGCTAGCGCTGCGGCGATCCGGCGATCGGCAGCCCCTCTCGGAACTCGTGGCGACGGTCGATACAAATGCAGGTCGCCAGCGGGTCGCCGACTTGCTCGCAGCTCAGCCGTTTCCTCACTACGAACCCGCCGCAGGGCAACCGGGTCACCTCGTGCGAATTGAAGAACACGGCCAGCGGACCGTCGGTAAATTCGTGCAGGGCGAGTTCCGTCCTCTCGCCGCCAGGCGCCCGAGCGCCGCGAAACCCAAAAAACCCAACGCCCGCCGCCGCGGCGCCCAACCATGAGTTGGGCCTGGCTCGACGACCGGCCCCTCGTCGTGGCGATCGCCGGCCCCAACGGCGCCGGCAAGACGACTTTCTATCGGGCCCACGTCGCGCCGGCCGGATTGCGACTGGTGAACGCCGATCTCTTGGCGGCGGAGCTCCAGCTCGATCCCTACGCCGCGGCGCGGGTCGCCGACCAGCTCCGCCGCGAACTGATCGGCCAGCGAGAGAGCTTTGCGTTTGAGACCGTCTTCTCCGATCCGGTCGGCGACAAACTTCGTTTCCTGGAAGCGTGCGCAACGGACGGCTACGCGACGGCGCTGCTGTTCGTCGGTCTCTCCTCAGCCAAGCTCTCCGCCGAGCGAGTCGCAATGCGGGTCTCGCAAGGGGGACACGACGTCCCTGCTGAAAAACTCGCCAGTCGGTTCCCGCGGACGCTTGCGAACCTCAAGGCCGCGACCCTGCGACTGCCGCATGTCGTCGTCTACGACAACGGCGACCTCGCCCGGCCGTATCGACAAGTCGCGGACTTCGCCCAGGGCGCGGCGCTCACCCTAGCCAAGCCGACGCCGAAGTGGCTACGCGAGGCGCTGCTGACCAAGTAGCGGTCTTGCTCGTCAGGATCTGCGCTGCTGAGACGTACGGCGCCTAGTACGTCAGCGTCACTTCGAGGAACGCGGCGCTCATCGTCGAGGCGTTGATGTCGCGCTGCTGGGCTTCCAGTAGGCTGAACGGGTCGACTCGACCGAAGAGGTCGTCGAATCCCGCCCCAGGAATGAGGATGGCGTAGCCGCCGGCGACGATGATATTGTCCGAGTGGAACGGGCGCCACTCCATGCCGATGCTCAGGTCGGCCCCGATTTCATCGGCGACGTCGGACTGAAACACGAACGTCTCCAGCACCTCGGTTTGGGCGAACCACAAGTAGTTGGCGTTGGTGATCGCCCGCAACTTCGGCGTGATCTCGAAGTCGACGCCGAAGTTCAGCAGGTGCAGTCCCGGATTGACGAAATTGCTCTGCCCTTGGGTCTTGCTCGCCCGCAGGTCGGGAACCAGGCTCCGCTGCTGCTTGAGATTCACGCCGAAGAGCTTGATCTGCTGTCGCTGCCAGTAGCTGAATTCGCCGCCGGCGAAGATCGGGTTGTCGAGAATCGTATCGAAGCCTTCGGCATCGGTATCGTTCGGGTCGTCGTCTCCCGAGGCGTAGAAGTAAGACGAACGAAAGCGAACCCAATCGCGATCGACCGACAACTCGAGGGCGGCCATCTGGGCGTTGATGTTCGTCGCGCAGCCGGAAATGGGGTTGAACGAGTCGCGCCCCAATACCTGGTAGAACTGACTGACGACGTTGACCCGACCGATGTGCCCGTCGGTGCCGACGCCGATGTAGTACGCGTCGATCTCGTGGGGTTGAAAAACGCCGGCCGGGTCGGGCCGCACGAGAAAGCCGTTGTCGTCGAATTTGACGTCGGGTTGGTCGTTGTTGTAATGAAAGTTCACCAGCCCGGTGAATCCCGGGAAGACGAAATCTTGCCGAAAGTAGTTGAGGACCACGACGTTCTGATTGCGGTCGTCGAACGTGTTGAGATTGCTATTGGTGTCCTTCTCGGCCTGGTCGAACCACACGGCGTTGAATTGATCGCGATTGGCGAAGCGCGTGCCGAACAGGCGAACGCCGCGATTGACGTCCTTGAAGACGAAGCCGCGAAAGTCGCTCACGAACGGCTGCGATCCGGCGCGTACCGACGCGAAGTCGTAATCGGGACCGAGGTCGGCCAATTTCTTCTCGACGAAGAACTGCTCCAGCGCGAAGTCGTGTCGCGTGCGGCGCGTGCCGCGGCGGACATCGGGGTACACGACGCCCAATTCGCCGGTATCGAGCACGTTGACGTTCACGATCGGCTCGATCTTCAGCCGCCAGTCGACCGGCTTGAACGCGGCGTTGCCATGGAACAAGTCGAGCGAGACCGAAAAGTTGTGGTTGAGGAAATACTGATTTGGATCGCCGAAGAATTCCTCGGAGAACGGGTTGAACGTGCTCTCAAACGGCGTGGTCGCCGTCGGCACCTGGCGGTACTCGTTGAACGAGAAGTCCGTGGCGGTGACGTTGAGAAACGTATGCTGCCCGATGAGCGGGTAATCGCCCTTGAGAACGTTTTGGTTGTAGGGATCGGCGATGCGACCGAGCTCGTACGGCACGTCGCTTCGGGGCGGCTGCGGCGCTTCGTACCGATTCCACCAGGGGAATCCCACGCGCCAGCGGTCCTCGAGGGGCACGAAGTCGGCCGACTGCTGATACTCGGTGGGCAGCACGCCCGAGGGGCCGCTGAATCCCAACGGCGGTTCGCGCTCGATGAGCAAGAGTCCCTCGAACGGCGCGTCGGGCGGCTCTGGCTCGCGGAGCGCTTCGTCGGGATTGAGGGGGCGGTCGAGAATCGCCAGCGGGGCTCGATCGTGCGATTCCTCGGGCGGCCAGCCGCGCGCGGGGTCGACGTCGCTTGGCACCGCCACGACCGCCGGGCGAGCCGTCTGCCAGTACGGCGGCGCCGGCTGAAACAGCGT
>JBGSYU010000136.1:0-4443 GCA_041750715.1 Lacipirellula sp. | reverse complement strand
TCGGCGGCGCCGGCAGTCTGCCGCGGGTCGCCTTCACACCGTTTAAGAACGCCGCGGATGGCAGCGCGGTAAACGCCTACTATTCCTTCGCGCTCCGGCTCGACAGCCTCTCCGGCACGCCGGCCGCCGGCGGTTTCATTGGCGCGCTGAACAACGGTCGCGGCAGCCAGGCCACCAACTTCAACACGTCCGGGGCGGCGCTCTACGCCAGGGCCAGCGGCGCCGGCTTCGTCCTGGGCGTGCTCGAACAGGGGACCGACGCCTCGCAGGCCACTTACGATACGAACGTACTCGCGTTCGGCGATACCCAGTTCGTCGTCGGCAAGTATACGATCCGCGGCACGTTCAATGGCGGCGGGGGGGGCCCGACCATGGACGACTCGGCGCAGATTTGGATCAACCCAACCAGCCTGGGAGGCGCCGAGCCGGGCGGGGCCATCGTCGGACTGAACGAGCGGAATGACGTCCCCACCAATGCCAGCGACGGCAACGCCGTCATCCAGAGTTTCTTCCTGCGAAACGGTGGAAGCCTCGCGGGCACGCCGGGCAGCATCGTGATCGACGAGTTGCGGATTGGTTCGACGTACGCCGACGTGACGCCTGTGATTCCGGAGCCGGCGACGCTGGTGCTGGCGCTGGTCGGCGCCGCCGGAGTTTGCCTGTCGCGCCGTCGGCGCCCTTTGGCCCGCGGCTAGGGAGTGCGTACAATTGATAACTAGAGTTTCGGTCCTGCGGGGCGAGTAAAGGAGCATTGCTGTGGTTCAAAAGCGTAGCGACCGCTGCGAGCGGCGCGGGTTCACGTTGGTGGAACTGTTGGTGGTGATCGCCATCATCGGCGTGCTGGTGGCGCTCTTGCTGCCGGCGGTGCAGGCGGCGCGGGAGGCGGCGCGGCTGTCGCAATGTACGAATAATCTCAAGCAACTCAGCCTTGGGATGCATATGTATCACGACTCCCAGGGCCAGTTTCCGACCGGGGGCAATAAGAAAGCCTCCGACGATTACCACATTGGGTGGGCGGTTCAAATCATGCCGTATATCGAGCAAGCGAGTTGGAAGACTAGCATCGAAGCGCTCGCACCCAACTTTCTTTTGTCGGGCCAGCCGTCGCGACTCACGAATCCGCCGAGTTTCGGAGGAAACAATCTATTCGCCACGTCGCCCCCCTCGTTCGTTTGTCCCAGCTCGGAGTTGGGATTGAAGAGTCCCGACGCCACCAACTCGACTGATCCCCAGGTCAAGGCCACTGAACAAGGCGCGTTGCACTATCGCGGCAATGGGGGGTCGGCGCGTATACTCGTCAACACCACCGCTGGAGCCAAATCCGCACGAGCCGTATGGGGGAATTCGGGCATTTTTTTCGGCGATAGCGACACCACGTTCGGCGACATTACCGACGGCTCGTCCAATACGTTCTTGCTCGGCGAGACCTCGACGGCCAATGGTCGCGACCTGGTTCCAACGATCCTTTGGGCCGGTATTTACCCGTGGACGTGGGGCTATTGCTGGTACGGTTCCGACGCTTTGGGATGGCTGATGATCGACCATAAAATGATCGCCCATGAGATCGGCTACACGGGTCCCTTTTTGACGAACGAGACGCCGTACACGAGCGCTCATGCGGGCGGCGGCGCGAACATGACCTACTGCGACGGTAGCGTTCGTTTCTTCACCGCGGAAACTCCGCTCGATGTTCTCCAGGCTTTGGCGACCCGCGCCGGCGACGAGACGGTGAGTTACAACCCCTAGCCGTCTCGGTAGGCAGCTAATTTCTCAGGAGAGCTTTGTGAAGTTGCGAGAAGTCCGTGTGACGCCTGCTTTGGCGCTCATCGCATTTGGCTGGCTGCTCGCCGCCGGCTGCGCCAAAGAAGAGGGAGGCGCCACCGTCAAGGGAAAGATCACCTATCGAGGCGCGGCCGTCCCCGTCGGGTCGATCAGCTTTATCCAAACCGGGGCGCCCACGGCGACGTCGAAGATTCAGCCCGACGGCGGCTATACGCTGCTGAATCCCAAAAAGACGGAGCAGATTTCGGTCGGCAGTTACGATGTGGTGATTATCGCCATCGACGACCCGCTCGCCAGACACGGCGACGAAAGCAAGGGTAGCAAGATGACCATCCTGGTGCCGCAGAGCGTCATTCGCTTGGCGACGACGCCGCTGCATTACGAGGTCGTCGAAGGTGAAAACACCATCGATATCAATCTCGACGAGCTTCCTAGCGGACCGAAGGCCGGCGGCAAGTAGTCATCATCGTCGCACGGTCTGTTCGCTTTCTTTTGGCGTCCCCCGCGTCAGCACGACCTTTTGCTGGCTCGATCCTCGCCCGCGCCTACAATCTTCGTAGGCGAACAAAAGTGGCGCGGCTCCAGAAACGGGCCTGTCATCTTGAGCGGCGCGAAGGATCTCGCTCGATTCTAGATTCTTCGCTTCGCTCAGAATGACGTTCTAGGTCGGGCTTCGGCGGGACGCGCGCTAGGAACGAGAAGTGGCTCCGATGAGGCGGGGGCGATGGATCGAAGTCTGTTGGCATGTCGCGCTCTCGGCGCCGGCGATGGCGACGGCTGCGTTGGCGGCGATCGGAGCGATCGCGAAGCGGCGGCGGCGACGAAACTGGCGCGGGGTGTCGCGCGCGGTCGGCAGTCAGGATTGTCTCGGGAGTTCGCCCGGCCGCAATGGCCTTCGAGCGCCGTGACGCACAGCATGAACGATCGCGGTCGTCTCGTCGAAGGTGTAAAGCACCCGGTACATGCCATGCATCAATTGCCTTAAGTCGACGTCGACTCCTTGAGCTTCCGGCGCCTTGCCGTGTCGGTAGTGGGTCTCTTTGACGAAAGGGGTCGGGAGTCTTTTGCAACTGGACGCGTTTTTCGCCGGGAATCTTCCTAGTTGCAAAAGACTCCCGACCCCGTCCAATTCGCAAACGGACCCACTACCGCCGTGTCGCGCCGGAAAGGTCTTTAGCGTCGCAATTTGACGACGAAGCGACGCAACGAATCGGCGCGCGGCCGCCGGCGAGTTTTGAGCGATACAGTCGCCAACGGAGCGCAGATCGTTCTCCGCGTCAGGCGTTATTCGAACGCTATGAGGCATAGCGAGCGTCGAGTTCGTCAAGCACTTCGTCGATATCGCGAGTTTGCCCCGCCGCCGCTTGGGCAAGGCTGCGCTTGATCGCCGCTACAGATTCGGCGAGTTCATGGGAGTCCGCTTCCATGACGCCGCCGTAGAGGTCGGCGTTCATAATCACATAACGGCCATGCTGGCCGGGGATCGCGACCGGTCCGCCGTGGCTCGCTTCAACCGCGGCTTCGATGTCTGGCGGTAGAATAGGATTCGCGCTGTCCATAGAACTCAGCATAACTTACGTATTGACGTTGTTGCCAGTATATTTCCGTCGCCAGGCCTCCGATCAGCGCGTAGCAAACGCCTCTGGCGTCCAGCAGACTGACGGCGTCATGCAGAGTGATTTGGAGTCGATCGGTCACGGCGCTGCTGGTCCCATTGGGCGAACGCCTCGGAGAGCCGTCGTCTCAATGCCAATTTTTCTTGCCAGCGCCGTCGGTCCAGGCGCTCGGCGTCGGTCGCCGGGTCTCTCGCCTGCTCGACTAGGTTAAAGAGACTAGCGTAGGTTTCCAGCCGCTCTCTAGGAGTGAGTCCGCGAATCCATGCTGCGTCGGCTCCGCGCGCGAGCGATTCGAAAAGCGGCCAATCTTGCCGGGGGGCGTCGAGCATAGTAACAGGATAGCGTAACGCAGCGCAGCCGTCGCGATCGGCGGCCGGATGGCTAGGAGGTACTGCAAAGTCCGGAAGCAGCTCCCCCTGAGGTACTCCGATGGGTCCGGCCAGATTCTTCGGAGTACCTCAGAATGACCGAGAGCGCGGGACCTTGCCGTTCTCCTGCCGGGCAGCGACGATTGCTCGCTACGCATCGACGCCCATTTCCAAACTTCTCACGGCAGCGGCTTGACCAGCACTTTGCGGTAATGGGTTTCGCTTTCAGGGTCGTGGCCCTGGAGGGCGAACGTGCCGGAGGAGAGGATGTTCTTTTCCCAACCGGCTTCGCGCTTGAGGTCCTTCGGCTGGGTGTACTCGTTGACGACCTCGTCATTGACTTTCACGGTGATCTTGTCGTCCTGGACGATCACCTCTTGGGTGAACCACTCGTTATCCTTGGCGGGGGAATCGTTCATGATGTCTTTCAGGCGGTAGATGCTGCCCGTCTTGCGGGGATCGCCGTGGGTGTTGTTCACCTGGCACTCGATGCCCACGGCGGGCCAGCCTTCCTCCTGGTACTTCGTGTGGAAGTACATGCCGGAGTTGGCCTGGGGCTTGGTCATTATTTCGCACTTCCAGTGGAAGTTCTTGAAATTGCCCTTCTCGACGGGGCCGTCGTAGAAGAGGTGCGCGACGGGCCCGCGGGCGACGATCTCGCCGCCCACGACCTTGAA
>JBGSYU010000135.1:0-3681 GCA_041750715.1 Lacipirellula sp. | reverse complement strand
CGAGTTCCGATCGTTCTTAGCCCGGTATGAGATTGAGTTTGACGAGCGGTATGTTTGGGATTGATGCAACCCTTTCAGGGTTGTGGCGCGCGCTGGTCCCTTCGTCCCAGGGTAGGTCGCTACGCGACCAACCCTGGGCTGGATGATTTAATCCCTTCGGGATAAACGAGCGTGGCGCCGTATACAAAAAAAGGCCGATCGCGCGACACGGCGCGATCGGCCTGCATAACACTTGTCGCTCGGCGGCCTACAGGCCGGCCGGGCGGCTGGTCGCTGGCTTGACGGCCGGAGCGGCCTTCTTGGCGCGAGCGGCCTTCTTCTTCGGGCTCTTCTTGGCCTTCTTGGCCGTCGCCTTCTTCTTGGGGCTCTTCGTGCCACTCTTTTTAGCAGCCTTCTTAGCGGCCTTCTTCTTGGGACTCTTCTTCGCGGCCTTCTTGGGGGCAGCTTTCTTCGTAGCCATCGCCTTGCGGCTCCTTCCTAATGGCGCCCGGTGGTTCGAGACAGTCCCCCTCCTTGGGCGCTGGATAAAAGGAGGCGAGACCGAGTAGATGTTTAGCGTCCCCCTCCCTCGAAAGGAGGGGCTAGGGGAGGGATCGACGAATCTGTTTTATAACAACTGCGCGACGCGGCGAATGAGTTTATGAGTCGCTTGTGGATAACTTGGTCTTATCTTAGCGGCGCGACCGCTGACACTGCGCGCATTGAAGCAATTATCTCGGCAATGCGTCAAGGTGAATCACAGGAAAATCTGCAAATCGCGCCGATATTTTTATGCGTAGCCGAGTCTCTCCGAGCCTCGGAACAGTGCGGCGTCGATCACGATCGAACGCAGCCGCGTCATCCAACGCGGCGCTCCGGAGTTTCGGAGAAACTCCGCTACATATTCGCGGCCCACAATTCCAGCGCTCGAAATTGGTCCGCAAACGCCGGCTGCGTTTCGCCCAGCGGGCTCTTGAAGAAGCTCGATAGGAAGCTCAAGCACCCCGTTTCGCCGCGGCTGTGCGCCACTGCGGCCAGCCGCGCCAAGTCGAGCACCAACGGGGCTGCCAGCAGGGAATCGCAGCCTTGCCAGGTGAATTGCAGCGTCATCGGCGTGTCGAGAAAGCCGCGGAAATGGATGTGATCCCAGGCCGTTTTCCAGTCGCCGAGGCTGCCGACGTGCTCGATCGAGATGAGCGTCTGCGGGGCGTAGCCGAGGATGTCGGCGACCAGCCGATCCTTGCTTTGGAGCTTCGCGAGTTTGTTGGCGGGGTCGTCGAGAATCTTGCCGTCGAGGTTGCCGAAAATGTTGTGGCCGACCCAGCTCATCACTTCCAAATGGCGGGCGGCGAACATCGGCGCCAGCACGCTCTTGAGCAGCGTCTCGCCGGTCTTGCCGTCGCGGCCGGCGTGGCATGTGCTGCGCTCGCGGGCTAGTTCGTCGATGCCGGCCGGGGCGGCGCCCAGCGAGGGGGTGAAGTTGATGTAGGGCAGCCCCAGATCGAGCGCGGCGATGGCGTAGAGCGAGCTGGCGGGTAGTGGGCAGTCGGGCCGGTTCAGCGATTGCTGTGCGGCGGCCCAGGTGGCTGGCCAGACGGCGGGGTCGGTGAGCGGTTCGGTCGACGCGACGTTCACGACGACTACCGAGTGAAGGGCGTGGCGATTGCGGAAGTCGGCGAGGTCGGCTTGCAGGCGTTTGATGATGTTGGGGGGAAGCTGCTCGTCAGGGCTAGGCGCTAAGCCGCAAGCGGCGGAGAGGTCGGCTAGTTCGGCGATTCGCGGGCCGACGTTCCAAAGCGTGCCGGGACGGATTTCGGCGTCGATTTTCTCTAGCTCTGGGCGGCAGGCGGCGACCAGCTCGGGCGACAGGACGCGGCTTTCGCGGTGGAGCCGGTCCAGTTCATCGGCCAGCGACGCGGAGCGGATTTCGTGGCCGCCGATGACGAAATCGTCCCACGCGGGCAGCGGCAGATGCGCGAATTGCGGCAACTGGCTGACCAGCCCCGTCCCGTCGGCGAGGCCCAACCGATGGGCGATGAGCCCGGCGATCGTGCAGACCGCCACGCCGCCGCGGGCGCCGATGAGCCAGAGTCCGATCCTTTGGCGGGGCGACTTTGTCATTCTGAGCGGAGCGAAGAATCTAGCATCTGGCACACAGAGCGGACCCTTCGGAGTACCTCAGGGTGACAGGGTTCTGCTATACACGAGCTTGGAACAGGCGGCGGCGGGACTTATCATTGTCGCATGCGTTAGGAAGTAGGGTCAACAGTCCACTTCCGGGCAATACAGATTGAACCACTACGGCACGACGAACACGACGACAGAATTTGTGTCTTCAACGTCGTGTTCGTCGTGTCGTCGTGGTGGAATTAAATAAGCAAAGGTTGATTTGATGTTCGAGCGAATTGAGGCCGCGCCGACGGATGCGATTTTGGGGCTGACCGAGGCCTTCAAGGCGGACCCGCGCGCGGAGAAGATCAATCTCAGCGTCGGCGTTTACCAGGATGAGACGGGTAAGACGCCGCTGCTGGAGTGCGTGAAGGAAGCCGAGCGCCGTTTAGCAGCCGCCCCGACGACGAAGTCCTACTTACCGATCTCGGGGCTGCCAGAGTATTGTGCGGCGGCGGCGGCGCTGGCGTTTGGGGTGAATGCGGAGCCGCTAAGCCGCAAGCGCACTGCTTGGGCGCAGACCCCTGGCGGGACCGGGGCGCTGCGGGTGGCGGCAGATTTGTTGCATGCGAATGTTCCGAGCGCGACGGTGTGGATGAGCGAGCCGACGTGGCCAAACCATCCGCAGATCTTCAATGCGGCGGGGATTGAAACGAAGGGGTATCCGTATTTCGATGCGAAGACGAATTCGCTCGATCTGGAGGGAATGCTGGCGGGGATCGCGAAGATGCAAGCAGGGGACGTCATCCTGTTGCATGGGTGCTGTCATAATCCTACGGGGATCGATCCGACGGCGGCGCAGTGGGCGCAAATTGCGGACGCAGTATACGGGCGCGGAGTGATGCCGCTGTTGGATTTCGCGTATCAGGGCTTTGCCGACGGCATTGAGGAGGACGCCGCGGGTTTGAAGGCGTTTATGCGGCCGGGCGCCGAGTTGCTGGCGTGCAGTTCGTTCTCGAAGAACTTCAGTTTGTATCGGGAGCGCGTGGGGGCGCTGTTTGCCGTGGCGGGAACGGCTGAAGCGGCCCAGCGCGTGCAGTCGCAGATCGACAAGGCGATCCGCTCGAACTACTCGAACCCGCCGGGCCACGGGGCCGAGGTCGTGAGCATGATTTTGCGAGACGCCGGGCTGCGCAAGCAGTGGGAAGGCGAAGTCGCCACGATGCGAAACCGCATCAACGGCATGCGAACCGAGCTGGTGAAGAAGCTCGAGGAGCACCGCGTGCCGGGCGACTATTCGTTCATCCAGCGGCAACGCGGGATGTTTTCGTTTTCGGGGCTGACGAAGCCGCAGGTCGAGCGGCTGCGGGACGAGTTCGCCATTTACGTCGTCGGCTCGGGCCGCATAAACGTCGCGGGGCTCACGCCTGACAACATCAACCGCGTTGCCGAGTGCATCGGGGCGGTCGTTGGCCACTAAGACAATGACAGCCGCAAAAAGGCACAAGAGACGCAAAAAAAGGAAAAGCAGGAACGTGTAACCACTTGGTGTCTCACCCCTCACCACTTCATCCCTGTAATCCGCATTCACAA
>JBGSYU010000134.1:0-7797 GCA_041750715.1 Lacipirellula sp. | reverse complement strand
CATCAGTTCCTTCATCGAGAAGGCGATCTTGAACTCCGATCGAGCTGGCGCGATCGTCTCGGCCAGCGCCGCGTCGGCCGCCCGGTCGATCGCGTCGCCTTTGCCGAAAAACTCCGACCGGCGGCTGGCGCGCGCGGCTTGCTGGCGGCGTTCCAGTCGCGAGGCCCACGTCCATCCGCCGACAAGAATTGCCAGGACGATAACGGATGTCGCCGCAAGCCAACTGAGCAGCGTAAACAGCGCCAGCACGATCGCCAGCAGCGCTGTGAGAATCAGCAGGTGGCGCGTGGCGAAGCGAAACTGCTTCAACTCGGACAGGCTGACCGAAAGATCGCTATAGCCGCCGGCGTCGCCGTAGAGTTCATCGACGTCAATGCGTCCGACCGCAGCCTCGGTTCGCTGGTTGCCGCGCTGCCGCTCGGCCGCCAAAATCTCCGGGTCGATCGGCTCGAGCTCGAGCTCGTAGTCGTCATCATAGTCGTCGATCGGCGGATTGGCGTCGGTCATTGGGATCATTGAAGAAAGGCAACCGCCAAGGACGCCAAGGGAATCGGGGAGAAGTTACCACGAAACACACGAAACGTACGAAAATCGAAAGGCAATCGTGCTCGCCAAACCAACAGGAGAACTGCAAAGTCCGCGCGCTCGGTCATTCTGAGGTACTCCGAAGAATCTGGCGAGACCCTTTGGAGTACGTCAGGGTGACTGCTTCCGGACTTTGCAGTTCTCCTTGCCAAGCCAACCATTATCTATTTCGTGTGTTTCGTGGTTGCTCTTCCCCCCTTGGCGTCCTTGGCGGTTCAACTTCTATTGTCAACTTCTATTGTCACCTGGATCGAACCCCCTCGCAACGGCGCGGCAGCACTAGATAGTGATACCGTTTACCCTGTCACCCTGAGGTACTCCGAAGGGTCTCGCCAGATTCTTCGGAGTACCTCAGAATGACACCAATTGCGCCCAAGCAAACGGTATCACTTCCGAAGCACTACGATGCACGTACTTCTCAGCGCGTTTGGCAGCTATGGCGACGTGCTGCCGATGGTCGGGCTAGGCGCCGCGATGCGGCGGCGCGGGCATCGGGTGCAGGTGCTGGTCAATCCGTATTTTCAGGAAGTGGTGGAAGGCGCCGGCCTCGAAATGTTGCCGCTGGGAACCGCCCAGGAATATCGCGAGCTGATGCAGCACCCCGACCTGTGGCATCCGCGCCGCGGGCTGAAGATGGTGATTACGCGCGGCACCGCCGCCTACCTGCGGCAGGCGTACGCGCAGGTCGAGGCGAATTATCGACCGGGTGAAACGGTGCTCGCGGCGCATGGACTGGACCTGGGGAGCCGTCTCTTTCATGAGAAGCACGGGGCGCCGCTCGCGACGGTTCACTTTGCGCCGTTCGCCCTGATGACGCTGCACGACACGCCACGTTACATCGGAGCGCCCAATATGCGCCACTGGCCGCAGTGGGCTAAGGCCGCACTGTTTTGGACGGCCGACCGGGTGGTGACCGATCCGCTGATCGCGCCGACGCTCAACGCGCTTCGCGCCGAGCAGGGGCTGCCAGCGGTTCGGCGAATCTTCACCCAGTGGAACAACTCGCCGCAACTCGTGCTGGGGCTGTTCCCCGAATGGTTCGCGCCGCGGCAGCCGGACTGGCCGGCGAACACGGCGGCCGTCGGCTTCCCACTGTGGGACCGGCTAGCGACGGCCGAGTTGAGCGGCGAACTCAGCGCGATCCTCGACGCCGGCGATGCGCCGATCGTGTTCGCGCCGGGTTCGGCAAATGTGCAGGCGGGCGACTTCTTTCAAACCGCCGTCGAGGTGTGCCAGCGGCTCGGGCGCCGCGGCGTGTTGATGACGAAGTATCCAAAGCAACTTCCGCAGCGGCTGCCGACGAGCGTACGGAGCTTCGGTTTCGTGCCGTTCAGCGAGTTGCTGCCGCGAGCGGCCGCGTCGGTGCATCACGGCGGCATCGGCACCTGCGCTCAAGGGCTCGCCAGCGCGTTGCCGCAGATCGTGATGCCGATGGCTTACGACCAGCTCGACAACGGCCTGCGGCTGAAGCGACTCGGCGTCGGGGATCTCGTGCCGCGGAAGCGCTTCAAGCCGGCGGTCGTTTCGGCGGCGCTTGAGCCGCTGCTTGAATCGCAAGAAGTTTCGGCCCGTTGCCGAGAGTATGCAGGTCGTTGCAAGGGTGCGGCATCGCTGGAAGCAGCATGCGATTTGCTGGAACAGTTGCTCGTCGCGTAGCGGAGTTTCTCCGAAACTCCGTTCGAGTCTCGGAGAGACTCGTCCACGCTCAATACCGCACCGACGACTGCCATTGATCGGCGGTGCGCGTTTCTTGCGGCGTCGGGATGAGCGGCGAAGCGGGCAGCCCGGCGCCGGCGGCTTGCAGGGCCGCGACCCGCGCAGAGATTTCCGGCTGGTAGCGGTTCAAGGCGAGCGATCGCTGGTAATTGGCCAGCGCCTGAGCGCGATCGCCGGAGACCTCGCGCAATCGGCCCAGCGCCGTGAGCGCGCGGCTATTGTGCGGATCGATCGACAGGGCTTCGACCAACCGCGCCGACGCCATTTCCGTGTTGTTCTGTTCTTCCAGCATTCGCGCCAGCTCGATCCGCGGGTCGGCGAGCTGCGGACTGCGGGCGGCCCAACCTTCCAGCAGGCGGAACGAGGCGTCGGTCCGTCCCGTCTCGGCCAGCAGCACAGCGAGTCCGCGATAACACTCCGTGTGATTCGGGTCGTACTCCAGGCATTGATTGTACAGCCGCTCGGCTTGTTGCAGGTCGGCCCCGTTGCCCGTGAGCTTGCCGCTTTTGTGGAGCGCGGCGGCGAGGTTGTAGTAACTGGTGGCCGACTTGGGATCGTTGGCGATCGCGCGTTGAAACTGATCGGCGGCCTGGCTGTAGTTGCCGGCCTGGTAGAGCCGAACGCCCTCGGAATTCAGCGATTGCGACGTCATCTGGCTGCACCCGCCGGCGAGCGCAAGGGCGACGATCGCCACGGCGCTTCGGCACTGGGAGAGCGGACCTCGCATGATCGACGGTTCCTGAGAGTGCAAGCGGCGCGGCCAAGGACAAGGCGCATCGGCGCCGCGGCGCGGAAGGTATCAGGGGACGTCAATCGTGGCAAGGCAAATCGGATTGACGGAATAGCCCCGACCAAGCTTGGTCGGGGCTATTCGCCTGTGGGCGCCATGGCGGGCCGGTTGTAGGGGGTGTTTCGGTGGCCGTGGCGGAACACGCCGAGCTGACGGGCGTGTCCGGTAGGTTTCCGCAAACCCTACCATCCGCACCAGCCGGCAATACCCCGTAAACGCGTCGTTTTCCCCGAGCAGTCTATTTTGCCGCCCGACCGGGTCGATGACTGCTAGCGTCACCGGCGTCCTCGAACGACGCCCACCGACCTGGCGCGCCACGCGCCTTTCCCACTGCACGGAGTAAATCTCGAATGGCCGCTAAGAAGTCCGTCTCCGCCCAGCGTAAGACCGTCCGCGCCAAGAGCGCCGCCGCCCCAAAACAACGGGCCGCCGCAAGCCCGCGTTCCGCCCGCAAGACCGGTGCGGCGGGCGACGACGTCGTTACGATCGACCGCCGGCAGACTTCACGGCGCGCCGAGGAACACCAGGAAGCGGCGCCGGCTCCGCAGCTCGAGCGGCGGGCCAAAGTCCAGCGTCGTCGGCAGATCGATCCGACTACCTGCGAACGCGACTATTCGCTGGAAGAAGTCGAGTTCATGAACGCCATGGACCAGTACAAGCGCAAGAACGGCCGGATGTTCCCCACATGCAGCGAAGTGCTGGAGGTGATTCGCGTGCTGGGCTACGTGCAGATTTCTGCGGCTGGCCGGGCGATGTTGGCGAACACCGGAGACGTGGCCGACGAGCTGACGGCGGAGGAAGAGCTCGCCGGCGCGACGCTGTAGCCGCCCGGGGACGCCTGCGAGAATCAATCCTGAACAGTCATCCTTCACTGCGCTCAGGATGACGCGCCTCAGGCGCAGCGTCGTTACCGATGAATCTCCGCGACGATGTCGCGTAGTTCATGAACGGATACGTCCGCGAGTTGCTTACCCGCTCGGTCGAGGTGCTCGTTAATCTTGATCGCCGTTTCTTGCATCACGGTATGAGTCTCCGGCGATCCGCCGGCCAGCAGAAAGTTTTTGCCGCGAGTGATTCGTTTGAGGCCGTCGTCGGCGTCGAATGCCAGTCCCAAGAGGGCGGCGCGCGGTTTGGCGCTTTCAAGCTTTGGGTTGCGAGGAGCGTCCATTGTCGAGGTAGGGCCGTAGCTGGGGGAGGTTGCAGAAGCGCCCGCGAAAATCAGCGCCCGCTTAATTTTACGAATTGGCGGGCGCCAAGGTTCGCCCCTCAGAAAGCAACGATCCTACCGCCGTCGGCTCCACGCCCGTAGCGCCTCGACGGCGGCTTCGCGACTGTCGACGGTTCCGGGCTTTTCCGGAACTTTCGGCAGCTTTCCGGGGCCGCGTTTCTCGGTGAGCGAGCCGGTTTTTTCCTCGGCGGCTTCGGTCTCGGGCGCCGGCGTCTCGTTCTCCACATCCTCGGAATGGGCGGCTTCGCGCATCTTCTGGAGGGCGTTGGTATCGTCCAGGCGAATCGTCTGCGTCTCGGTCAGCGCCGATGCGGGAGCCAGCAGCCACTTCGTGATGTCGTCGTCCACAAGGACGCTCCCGGCAGGCGTCTCGGCGGTTCGCACGACCGCCTCGGCGACGCTCTTCACCTCGGGCTTCTTAACGTTATTGATGCCCGGGGAGATCGTAATGAGAAACTTCAGCGGGCCGACGGTAATTTCATCGCCGGAGGTCAGCTCAGTCTCCCCGTCAATCTTGATCCCATTGACGAGCGTTCCGTTGCGGCTGCCCATGTCCTTGACCGTAACGCGATTGTCTTGACGCGCGATCGCGCAGTGCTGGCGACTGACCGCGCTGCTGCCAGCGCAGAGGTGGCACTTCTGGCTGCGGCCGATGATAAATTCCGACTTTTTGACGGCGATTTTTGCGCCCGTCTTGGCGCCTTCGAGCACTTTCAGAATGACGTCCATGGCCACCTTCTCGATGAGCCTGCCGAGCGATGCATTACGGAGGCGGCGTAACGCTCAGCTAGCGCGCAGGCTACTGTTCCAAGACGCCTGGCGGCGTCCAAAGCCTATCGTCAAAGTCGTTTTAGCGCAATGCAGCAGGCGCAAGTTCGATGCCGCCGCGGTCGTGCCGCCCAATCGGGCCCCCCACGGGCCCAACTGCGAGATTAACACGCCCGCCCCTTAGCGGATAGCAAAATCCATTCCTACTGACCTACTGATGCCGGAATTCTAACGCTGACGTAATGTCCTTGCACCCCCCTATAGAGTTATTGTTGCCGGATCGTAATCTTCCCTGCGCAAGGCCGCGGAATCTGCCGGCAGGCGGGGCGCCTGACGGGCAGTTCTCGGGTATCGATACTATCGACGCCGGCGGGGTCGCGGCTGTAGCTGGCCTCTAGGGGGCCGGCGCCCATCGAAGAGTCCGGGGTCACAGACCCCGGCGACTAACTAGCGGCGTTCGGTCCACGATGCCTGACCGTATTTGCCGCTCTGGAGGCGCTGGGCCGACTCACGAAGCTGGCCCTCGACTCGCTGGGGCCGAAGGTGGAGCTTGAGGGCCGTGGCCAACGCGACTTGCCAAGCCGTCAGCAGCCAATCGCAGGTCAGACTGACGCCGGACAGTTCGTTGATCCCCGCGAACTCGGGCGCGAATGGGGACATGTTGATGAGCACCGAACCGTGCTGGAGGACCGCGCCGCGCCGGCGGCGCTGGGCGCTACCGACGATCTTGGCGGTCGACGATGGCGTGCCGCCGCCCGGTAGGACGACGTCGGCGCTGCTGCGACGAGAAAAACAGAGAAAGGACTCGTCCGCCTCCTGGCTCGTTGCGTCGCCCTCGCCTTGAAGCGAGGGCACGACGCCCCACGCCTCCATTACAGCGATGAGCGCGCAGTGAACCACGCCATAGAGCCTGCGGGATTCGCGCGACATTTCATGCGCGGCGGGCAGGCATAGCGCGTAGGTAAGCTCGCGGTCGTGCAGCAGCGCGCCTCCGCCGCTAAGGCGCCGGACGACCGCGGCGCCAAGACTCGCGAGGTGAGACTGCCGATCGCCGTAGGACTGGAAGTAACCCAGAGAAAGGGTCGGTTCACGCCACTGATAAAACCGTAACGACGCCGTATCGTGCTCCGCAGCGTCGTCGAGCAAGGCCTCGTCGACCGCCATATTCCACGCGCCGTCTTGTGGCGGGTCGACGAATAGGCGGCAAACCATCATTCAGGATCAACGTTGGTTGAACTCTCGCAAAGGCGCTAAGACGCAAAGGAAGCGCAAAGAAGGCGGTTGAATTCAATGCGTTCGCTCTATTGATTCTTTGCGTTTCTTTGCGCCTTAGCGCCTTTGCGAGAAACTAACAAACTGGACAACTGAGAGTCGGCTGGCGCGCCGCCAGAACTTCGTCCGGCCGGCTGATCGCCGTGGTGTGCGGGGCCTCGCGCAGGAGCTTGGGGTCTTCGCCCGTGATGCGAAAGAGCGTTTCGGCGAAGGCGTCGAGCGTTTCTTTGCTTTCAGTCTCCGTCGGCTCGATCATGATCGCTTCGGGCACGGTCAGCGGGAAATAGACCGTCGGTGCGTGGTAGCCGTAGTCGAGCAGCCGCTTGGCGACGTCCATCGCCGAAACGCCGCGCTCGGCCTTCAGCGTGGCGCCGCTGGCGACGAATTCGTGCATGCAGCGCGTCCCCTGCGGCACCGGCAAGATGTGCTTCACGCGGCTGAGCAGGTAATTGGCGTTCAGCACGGCGTTCTCGCTGACGCTTCGCAAACCGTCGGGCCCGTGCGTGCGGATGTAGCAATAGGCCCGCAGCAGCACGCCGACGTTGCCGAAGAAGGCGCGGACGCGGCCGATGGATTTGGGGCGGTTGTAGTCAAGAGAGTAAAGAGGTCGGAGGTCAGAGGTCGGAGTAAAGGCGGTCTGGTCTGACCCCTGACCTCTGACCTCTGACCTCTCCTTCACCACAATCGGCGCCGGTAAATACGCAGCGAGCTTCTCCGTCACGCAAATCGGCCCCGCCCCGGGTCCGCCGCCGCCGTGGGGGCCGCTGAAGGTCTTGTGCGGGTTGTAGTGCTGCATGTCGGCGCCGAAGTCTCCGGGCCGCGTGACTCCGAGGATGGCGTTCATGTTGGCGCCGTCGAGATACACCAGCCCGCCGCGCTCGTGAACGGCGTCGGCGATCGCCCGCATGTTCGGCTCGAAGATGCCTACCGTATTGGGGTTGGTGATCATGAACACGGCGATGCGGTCGTCGAGCTTGGCGTGGAAGTCGGCCATGTCGACGCCGCCATCGCGGTTGGTCTTCACGGTGACGGTGTCGAAGCCGGCCATGGCGGCGCTGGCGGGGTTGGTGCCGTGGGCGTTGTCGGGGGCGAGCACGCGGGTTCGCCGGGGGGATGAACCCCCCGGCTCGCTGTGGTCGCGGAAGTAGGCCGCGGCGACCATCAGCGCCGCGTATTCCCCATGGGCGCCGGCCGCCGGCTGCAACGAACACGCGGGCAGGCCAGAAATCTCCGACAAGTATTGCTGCATCTCGTAGAGCACGTGCAGCATCCCCTGAATCGTCTCATCCGGCTGCAGCGGATGCAGGTCGGCGAACCCCGGCATGGCCGCGGCTCGCTCGTTCCGCTTGGGGTTGTACTTCATCGTACAACTGCCCAGCGGGTAAAAATGCGTGTCGACCGACATGTTGAGCGTCGACAGATTGAGGAAGTGCCGCAC
>JBGSYU010000133.1:0-12046 GCA_041750715.1 Lacipirellula sp. | reverse complement strand
GTTCCAAGTCGCAAAAGACTCCCGACCCCTTCCGCCACGCCCACCGTTACGCCGGCCGCCCAAATCCCCTAGAATTGTCCCCATTGGCGCTTCGCTCAGCCGCGCACCACGGAGGATGCCCCGAAGATGAAAGACGTATTGGCAGTCGTACTGGCTGGCGGCAAAGGATCGCGCCTCGAACCCCTCACCCGCGATCGGGCCAAACCCGCCGTGCCCTTCGGCGGCATCTATCGCATCATCGACTTCACGCTGTCCAACTGCCTCAACAGCGGCATCCGCAAAATCCTGGTGCTCACGCAGTACAAGGCGATGAGCCTCGCCCGCCACGTCACCAACGGCTGGCGCCACCTGCTGTGTCGCGAGTTGGGCGAATTCATCGACGTCGTCCCGCCGCAGCAGCGGATCGACGAACAGTGGTACCAGGGCACCGCCGACGCGGTCTATCAGAACATCTACACGCTCGAGCAAGAGCGGCCCAAATATGTCTGCATCTTGGCGGGCGATCACATCTACAAGATGGACTACAGCAAGATGGTCGCCTATCACGCCGAGACGGGGGCCGATCTGACCGTAGGCGCCCTGCGCGTCACTCCGGAAGAGGCCCAGTCGTTCGGCGTGATGCAGATCGACGAGACTCGCCGGATCATCGGCTTCGAGGAAAAGGTCGCCAACCCCAAGACCATCCCCGGCGACCCGGAGCACTGCCTGGCGTCGATGGGCATTTACGTGTTTAACGCGCCGTTCCTGTTCGACCAGTTGTGCCACGACGCCACCTTGCCGGACAGCGCTCACGACTTCGGCCGGAACATCATTCCGTCGATCATCAACTCGCACAAGGTGATGTCGTTCCCGTTCCAAGACGAGAACAGCAAGCAGGACGCTTATTGGCGAGACGTCGGCACGCTCGATGCGTATTACGAGGCGAACATCGAGCTGACGGCGGTCGACCCGCTGCTGAACCTGTACGACTACCACTGGCCCGTGCGGACCGACCAACCGAACCTGCCGCCGCCGAAATTCGTCTTCGACGAGAACTCCGGCCGCCGCGGCGAAGCGCACGACAGCATCATCGCCGCCGGCACGATCGTCGCCGGCGGCAAGGTGTCGCGGTCGATTCTCGGGCCGAAGTGCCGCGTCGAGGAGCGGGCCGAGGTGACCGACTCGATTCTGTTCTCGGGGGTTCACGTTGGCAAAGGCGCGATTATTCGCAGGGCGATTATCGATAAGAACGTGTTCCTTCCCGATGGAGCGCAAGTCGGCGTGAATCTCGACGACGACCGCCGCCGTGGTTTTGAAGTTACGGAGAAGGGCGTGGTGGTCATACCGGTGATTGAGGACACTGAAGCGTTGTTTTCACGGTGACACGCCGATTGAAAGCCCCCGGCTCTGCCGGGGGACGGTCTAATGATGGCTCGCCCCTGATCCAGTCCCGCGATGCTGAACGCGTACCGGATAAACGAACGCCTGTCATCCTGAGCCAAGCGAAGGATCTAGCGTGCTTCTAGATTCTTCGCGCCGCTCAGAATGACTTGCCGGGGTCGAGGGCGTCCCGGCTCGCGGCGGCGGCAGCTTGAAGAACACGTCGACCTGCTGACCGACGTACAGCGGCGGCTCGTTCTCGACGATCTCGTAGATGACCTGCAACACGCGCGTGTCGACGCGTTCGGTGTTGTCGCCGGTGAGCGAGCGCTTCGGCACCACGAACGGCTCGATCCGATAGAAACGCAGCTCGTACTTCAAATCGGGAAACCCGCGCGGCATCGCCACGCCGGGGATGCCGGCGCGGTACCGGCCGATGTCTTGCTCGTCGACGTCGACGCGCACGTGCAGCGAATCGGTCCCGCCCAGCATCATCAGCCGGCGGTCGGGCGGCGTGCCGGCGAATTCGCCCGGCCGCACGTCGATTTGCAGCACTTCGCCGCTGCGCGGAGCGCGAACCTCGAGGCGACTAAGCTCAGATTGCACGCGGTCCACCTGAGCTCGCGCCTGCTCGGCTTTTTGCTTGGCGATCATCACGTCGTATTGCCACGCGCCGGCCTTCGTCAGGTCCAACTCCGCCCGAACCTTAGCCACCTGCGCGGCGGCGACCGCCACCGTGCGGCGGCTGGCGTCCACGTCGGCCTGCGTGACGGCGCGGGACGCTACCAACTGCAGCACGCGATCGAGTTGCTGGCGCGCTTCCACTTCCACCGCCTCGGCCTCTTGAAGGGCGGCCGTGTCCGCGGCGACCTCCTCCGACCGCGGCAGGCTTTGCAGTCGCAGCAGTTCCGCCTCGACCACCTCGACCGTCGCTTGCAGGGTACGCAGCTCGCCCCGCAATTGGCGGTCGTCCATGCGAAATAGCAAGTCGCCTTGGGCCACCTTCTGACCCACTTCCACCGGCACCTCGGCGACGATGCCGGGAGTCGGCGAGGCGATGGAGATGTTTTCCGACTGCGCCTCGACGACCCCGGCGCCGGCGAGCGTGTTTTCGTAGGGCGTGCTCGCCGGCCGGCTAGCCTGCGAGACGCCAGCCGGAACGTCGTCGCGGCGGGCGTTTCGCATGACGTACGACACGGCGAACGCGAGTCCCACAACCGCGACCACCGGCAGAGCGTAGCGAATTAGGCTGGAAAGCATATTGGCGGTCTATCTCAAGTCGTTCTGAGCGGAGCGAAGAATCTGGCGCGCCTCTAGATTCTTCGCTCCGCTCAGAATGACAGCTAGTCGTGGTGTTCGTGGTGTTCGGGAGGTTCTTGCTCGCCGGTGACCTCGCCATCCTCCAGCGTGACGATGCGATCGGCAAATGGCAACACGCGGGGATCGTGGGTGACGACGACGACCGCGCGATTCGCGCCAACCGCGGCGTTTCGCAATAGTTCCATCGTGGCGCGGCCCGTTTTGGCGTCGAGGGCGGAGGTCGGCTCGTCGCAGACGATGAGGCTGGGCTCGTGGATCAGGGCGCGGGCGATGGCGACGCGTTGTTGTTCGCCGCCGGAGAGGCGCCCTGGGAGGGCGTCTTCGCGGTGGGTCATGGCGAAGGCGCTAAGCCGCGAGCGGCCGGTTTCGATGGCCTTCGTGCGGCTGGCGCCGGCGATGATGAGGGGGACGGCGGCATTTTCAGCGGCGGTGAGTGAGGGGAGCAGGTTGTACTGCTGGAAGACGAAGCCGATGTTCGTCCGGCGGAACATCGTTTTCTGCCGGTCGGACATTTGCGACAGGTCGCGGCCCATGACGATGCACTGGCCGTCGGTCAGCGCAAGGATGCCGGCGACGATCGACAACAGCGTCGTCTTGCCGCAGCCGCTAGGGCCGACCAGCACGGTCATCTGGCCCGGATACACGTCGAGGTCGGCGCCGCGGAGCGCATAGACCTCGTTGCGACCTTGGTTGTAAACCTTGGTCACGCCGCGGCAGGAAACGACGGGGTCGAGGCTCGATGCTTTCACGCGGTTGACTCCCATTTAGCCCCCGGTCAGTGACCGGGGGCTAAGTGGACGGATCACGCTCCTTGGAACACTGTGGCAGGATCAACCGTCAGCACGCGCCGTAAGCTGAATAAACTCGTGAGCACGATGATCAGCATCACCGCCACCCCGGCGCCGACGGGGACTTGCCAGGGCATGTAGAACGCCAGCTTGGCGGCCGACTCGGTGAGATAGCCGAACAGGCTCGCGGCGCCCACGCCGAGACAATAGCCGATCAGCCCGACGACGACCGCCTGCAGTACGATCATCCGCATCAGCGTGAAGTTCGTGACGCCCAGCGCCTTAAGCGTGCCGAACTGGCGGATGTTCTCGACCGTGAACAAGTAAAACGTTTGCCCGACGATCGCCGTGCCGACCATGAACCCCAGCAGCACGGTGATGCCGAAATTGATCGGGATGCCGGTCTTTTCCATGTAGTAGTAGATCGTGGTCCAGGTGAATTCTTCGCGCCGCTGCGCCTGGAGGCCGGTCTGCTTTTCGATTCGCCGGCAGACGACTTCCGGATCCACGCCGGGACGGGATTGCGCGAGGATGAACGACATCACTTTACGTTCCGGCGGGACGAAGCGAATCGCCTGGCTGTAGCGGGCGTAGACGATCGGGAACGTTTGGAAGGTCCGCGACGCCTCGCAGAAGCCGACCACCACGGCGCGACGGTCGTTCATCTCGAACGTGCGACCGAGACGAAACGGATCGTCCGGCCAAAGCTGCACGGCGCCGGCGCGGTCGACGATCACGGCGTCGGGCTGCCGCAGATCGGTGAGCTTTCCGGCGAAAATGCTCTGCGGGGCGCCCACCAGCGAGGCGTCGTCCAGGCCGATGAGGATCGTTTGCTGGTAGCTGCCGTCGGGGAGCCGCGCGCGGCTGAGCCCCTTGTACAGCTTCACCGCCCACTCGACGCCGGGCACGCCGCGGACGCGGTAGAGATCGTTCTCGCTCATCGGCTTGATGTCGTCGATGAACTGCACGTTGGGGTCCATCACCCAGAGATTCGCGCCGCGGATATCGCGAATTTGGCTGGCCGTGAGCCGCATCAAGCCGCAAAAAATCGACGCTTGCTGCGAAATGAGCAGCGAAGCGAAGGCCACGCCTAAAATCATGCTCAGATACTTCCCCGGATTGCCCACCAGCATTCGTAGGGCGATCCAGTTCATGGCGAAGTGCATTGGCGAGAGTTAAGTTGGTCGGCCTCTGCCATTCTAGGGGCGGCGACAACTTTGTTTCCAGGCCTGATGGAATCTCTCGCGAAGCCGGAGAGGAGCAACGCAAAGAAGAAAAGACTGCGGAAGGATTTTCACGGCGCGTCTTTGAGCCTTATCCCCCTGGCGAGAAACAAACACGCCGTGCGCTTCGTCATTCGCCTGGATACCGCGGGGGTTTGATCGGACCTTCGTCGCTAAGCAGCGCGGCGCGAGCGGGATCTTGCAGCACCTCGGCGATGCCGGCGGATTTGTCGTTGATCGTCATCTGGTCGCGAACGAGTCGCACGCCGTGGCTGTAGTCGACGTACCACTTGACGTGGACCGTGGCGAGCGGCTGGATGGGCGTCCCGTCGAGTTGGCGCCAGCCGTAGATGGCGACGCGGTCGTCGCGCTCGAAAATCTTCGGCGAGAGGACGACGTCTTTTTTGGCGCCGACGGTGAGGCCGCCGAGCGGCTTGCCGGCACGCTGCCGTTCTATCCTCTCGTTCGAGAGCAGAAACGCGGCGACCGATTCGCGGTCTTCGGTGAGCGGCTGCGGGGCGAGGCGGACTTCGGCGACGGCGTCGATGGCGTCGACCATCTTGCGGGTGGGCAGGGTGCAGCCGAAGCGATCGGCGATGCGCTGCGCTGTTTGCGGGGTCATCGGAATGCGAACGAAATCGCCGTCGCCTCCGATGGCGAGATAGTCGGGCATCACGTCGATCGTGCCGTGCAGGTCGCCCGCAACGACGGGGACCGGCTTGAACCTACGAAGGAAGTCGGGGATGTTGCCGGCGATGATTTCTCGGAGGACGGCTGCTTCGCGGTCTGAGCGATTAAGGTTGGCAATGCGCTGCACGAAGGTGCGACCGCCAATCGCGTCCGCAGGACGCGCGGCAATCCCCCTCCCTCGAAGGGAGGGGCGAGGGGAGGAATTTGCTTCGGGCTGACCATAGCGAGGCGTCGGTTCCGCTTGAATCCATTTCTCATACGCCCGTGGCCCGCCGAAGGCGCCCCATTTCGATTCTTGCGGCGTGCCGAGCGTCTGCGCGTGGACCAAGCCGTTCATGTCGCCAACCAGCGCCGTGTGCAGAATCTTGTTCTGCGGATTGGGATGCACGTAGAACCGCACGCATCCATTGAGGGCTGAGTATTCAGTGAACGGGCCGGTCTGCGACTCGGTCATGGTGAAGTTGGGCTTGAACGCATCGATCATCCGCTGCGTCGCACGGAACGTGCCGCCGTCGGGGCCGACGACGCGATTGCCGTTCAGCTCGATGTTGCGATCGTCGTAGGCGAGCACGATCAAGCGGCGCGAGTTGTCGCCGTTAAGCCAGCGGACGAACTTTGCCGCGTGTTTTTCGCCGTCGAAGGCGTAGTTCGCGTCGAGAATCACGATGCGGTCGACATACAGGGGAATGTCGTCGCTTGCTTCAATCACGCCGAAAATAAAACTCCCGCCGCCACTGTGGCCGGCGAGCGTCGCCTTCGCGTCGGCGCCGCCGAAGCGATGACGCCAACTATCGAGGAACTGCCCGATACTTTTGTTGCCGTCAGACCTGCCGCCGCGCCACGCTGGCCAGCTCAGGCCGCCCGCTTCCGCACACACCAATACCAGCCGTTGCGCCGGATCGATCTCGCGCAGCAGCCGCACCTGCGCGGCGACATGCTGAATGTCGTAATGCCAATCGAGCCTTTCGGTCTTCTTGCAGCCGAGCGTTTGCTCTATGGTGTTGCCATTGGGCAGAGCGTAGATCATCAAGCGCGTCGGCGTTTCAGTTGCCGTTCGAGCAGCTTTCGGCGCATTGACATGAATGCGTACAGGGGGATGCAACGCTTGTGTAACGGTTAACTCGCCGAACCACGGCGATGGCGTCAACTCGGCGGACGCTTGCTGCTCCGATCCGAGAGCACGGATCGTGAGGGAGGCGAGAATCGCCGCTATTAACGCATTGCGTCGACGGGGCATCGCCGGAGCGGCCTTTCTCTGATTCCAGCCTCTGAGCTCGCGCAAGCGATTCAAGGATTCTTCTATTCCCCTCGTCTTTCGCTCGACGCATCCGTTGGAAGTGGCGCTCTATCTGGTACGGAGCGCCTTTGAAGAGACAATCGTGGTCCCAACGCTTGAGTTTAACACGTTCGCGTATGGGTCGGTATACGCGCCGGACCCTTCGGGGCGCCTCTGGTCGCCGCGGCGACTCGTTGCGGGGAGGTGACAGGCTTCTTGCCTTCGCGGGAGGTTACCGCCGGCGCATGAAAAAGGCCGCCGAGAAGTCTTGTAACTCCGCGGCGGTCTCGGGGGACTTGCCGTTATTTAGCCCCCGGTTAGTGACCGGGGGCTAATGACTTGGTTCCGGCCGCCGTTACAAGTCAAGCGAAATCTTCGCTTCCTGCGCGGCCAGCCGGAGCTTGTTTAGCGCGCGGGCTTCGATCTGGCGGATGCGCTCCTTGGTCACGCCCATCTCGGCGCCCACCTCTTTCAGGGTGAGCGGCTCGCGGTTGTGATCCAGGCCGAATCGCCCGATGATGATCTGCTGCTCGCGTTCGTCCAGTTTCTGTAGGATGCGCTGGATCTTGTCCAGACGATCCGATTGGGCTCGTTCTTCGACCATCGGATTGCCGCGCTCTTCCGTGGTGGCAGCGAACAACTCGTCGTAGCTCGTACGGAAGCGGTCTCGTTGGCGGTACTCGCCGGGGATCGTGCGGGCGAAGTTTTTCATGATCGCCCAGCTTGCATAGGTGCTGAACTTGTTGCCGCGGGCGTAGTCGAACTTTTCAATCGCCCGCAGGAGCGACACGTTGCCGTCGCTGACGAGCTCGAAGAAGTTCTGGTCGGGCGTGACGTGCCGCTTGGCGATCGACACGACCAGTCGCAGGTTCGCCTTGGCGATCTCGTTCTTGCCTGCGACGATTTGTTCGTACAGCTCCTCGATCTCGTCCATCAGCGACGCTTTGGGTTGCTCGACGTCGAGCTGCTTGCGTAGCCGCGCGGTCTTGAACTTCAGGTAGTTGTACTTGCGGAACAGGTGCTGTTCTTGCTCGCGATTGAGCAGCGGCATCTCGTACAAGCTGGCCAAGTAGGGCGGCAGTCCCGTCGGACGACGCGGCTTACGGGCCGGCGTATCGAGCTCGGGCATCGGCCCCATGATCGCGTTGTCGGCGCCCTTGCGAGCGAAGCGCGGGTTGTCGATCAAGTCGAGCGGCAACGTCATGATCCGCTCGGCGCGAATCTCGTTGATCACCCGGTAAATCGTCGTCTTGGTCCGATTGTAATCGCTGCAAAGCTTTTCCACGCTCGCGCCGCGGCGGTAGGCCTCGTGAACGTTGTGCTTCTGAGCATCGGTCAGCGGGCCGCCGAGGACCGGGAAGATCGCCAGTTCGGGGTTGTCCAGGTCGTGCTGCCGCAGGGCGGCGCGCATCGTTTCCACGCTGCGGCCGCTACGCTCGGCCAGCCGGCGGGAAATCTCAGCCTGACCGCCGCCGTTGGCGGCGAGCTCGCGGGCGAGCCCCATCAGCTCTTGGCGTTGTTCGTCGGTCAGTTGGCTGAACCGGGAGCCGCGCTCGACGCGATCGGCGTTGTTGCGAACGAAACGGTCGACGCTCGAGCGGAGGAACCCGACGCGCTTGCGGCCGTCGAACACCAGGCGCCGGCTCACGAGGCCCAGCTCGCGCCACCGCGAAATGGTCTTCGTCGACACGTTGAACTGGCGGGCCAGTTCTTCGACGGTGAACACCTGCTCGCCCATGCCGTCGGCCGATAGTTCGGCGGCGTCGGACAGATCTTCTACCAGCAGGCGGAGGTCGTGGACCAAGTCGCGGCCGGGAATCTTGCGGGCCGAGGCGCCGCCCATCTGGTCGGCGGCAGCCAGATGTTCGATCACCTGGTTGGATTGGTAGCTCTCGCCGACGTCGACGCTGGCCATCAGACGCTCCGCGGCGTCAATCCGCTGCAGAAGCTGCTCGCGGGAAGCATCCTGGCGTTGGCGATCGCGAATTTCGCGGACCAACGGGCTTTTGTAGTCAATATGCATGGTTCACCTCTTCTCGACTTTCCTTATTGCGAGCACGTGGTGTTCCATGCGAGTCCATCGCCCACGGCAGCATTGATGTTTCGGCGTCGCATTCTCCTGTTGCGTTGAGTGTCTCGAATTACGGACCTTCCAAGCGAACTCACTGTCATTCTGAACGACTCACTGTCATTCTGAACGAAGTGAAGAATCTGCCGGTTCGCTAGATCCTTCGCGTTGCTCAGGATGACAGGGGCGGGAGCGAGTCGGGGCCGCCTCGTAGCCCGTCGCCCCGCCGATGCTGTCATTTCGCCCGAGTGTATTGCCGCTTGACCCTTCGCAGGATGCTGCTAGTGACATCACGGGCTACTGGTTGTACGCATATTAGTGGGTTTGGGTCGAGATAAAGTTCGCGAATTTCGTGCCGCTGGATGCAGGAGGCGATGGGCAGGGTGGTCGTAAGTCTTTATTTAATTATGACTTACATATTCCAGTTGGCTTGGAGTGGGGATCAGTTTCCCAGCGAATTGGACATTTAGGCGCCGGATGCGCCGACGGGGTTAACGTGTCAGGACCCGCTCGCTTCGGGCCGAGCACTGTCCAGCGACCATCGGCGTGGGTTGCACGACAATTCCGGGACGATCTTGGGCCGGCGCCGCTGAGTCGCTATGATCGCCGCCGCGCCGAAGAGACCGCTTTGGTATCGGCCGACTTAAAGCGAACCGCCCTTTCACTGCCGAGCTGCAAACCTATGCCCCGAACCGTATTGGCCATCGTCGTTTGGTTGTCGCCCGCTCTGGTGCCCGCGGCCGCGATGGCAGTAGAAGCGGCTGAAAAATCGGAGGCGTTTCGGCTGACGCCCACTTTGGAAAAGGGCGACGCCTCGGAGGTCAGGCTCACGCTGGAGGTGGGCGGCGAACTAATCGCGGCCAACGAGGAGGGCGAGCAGACGCGACTGCCGATGAGCGTGGTCGCCCGCCTCTCCTATGAAGAACAACTCGTCGCGTGGTGGGCCGATCCGAACATCGCCTCCCGTTCGCTGCGGCGATACGGCGAAGCAAAGGCGACGCTGAAGTCGGCCGAGAAGGGTGAGACGCGCGAGCTGCCGGCCGATCGGCGGCTGATCGCCGCCAAGGTCGCGATCGACGGCACGGCCCTCAATGGCGTGAACGGCCGGTTGAGCCGCGAGCAATGCGACCTCATCGACATCCCCGGCAATTCGTTGGTGGTCGACCGGCTGCTGCCGAAGCGCGAGCTGAAGGCGACGGAAGGCTGGGACCACGACGCGGATACCATTGCCGCATTGTTGGGCATGAACCACGTCGCCATCTGCGAGGTGCGCAGTACGGTCGTCGGCATGGAGAATCGCCAGGTGCAGATTCGCCTGGCGGGCACGGTGCACGGCACGATCGAAGGCGCCTCGACCGAAATCGATCTTCGTGGAGCGTACCTGTTTCATCTGGACCGACGGCGGATCACCAAGCTGAATCTCGCCGTGAAGGAGGTCCGCAAGCCGGGCGAGGTGACGCCGGGGCTCGACGTGGTGGCCAAGCTGTCGTTGGAAATCACGCCGCTGGCGAAAAAGGCGCCGCGTCCGTTCGACGAGGAACTGGTCGAGAAGGCGCGACTCATGACCGGCCCCGAGCTGAGCGAATTGCAGGTCGACGTTCCGACGCGCGGCTACCGATTCCGCCACGATGCGGCATGGTACGTCACCGGCGAGCAGCGTGAGCATATGTCGCTGCGGCGACTGCAGCGCGGCGACTTCATCGCGCACTGCAACATTACGACGCTGCCGGCGCGACCGGTGGACAAGCCGATGACGCTTCAGGAGTTTGAAGCCAACGTGGTGAAATCGCTCGGTGAGAAGCTGGACAAGGTAGAAGCCGCCACCGAGTGGGCCAACGAAGCGGGCCACCAATGCCTGGGCGTGATCGCCACTGGCGCGGTGGAAGGCGTAGCGATGCAGTGGCGGTACTATCTGGTCGCCGCCGAAGGCAAGCGCCCGGCGACGGTCTCGGTGACGGTCGAGAACGCGCTGATCGATCGCTTCGGCGACGCCGACCGGGCGATCATCGAGTCGATGGCGCTGATCGACGGCCCGGCGACGGCGGCGAAGCCGTTGCCGGTGAAGAAGTAGTTTACTATACTTGTGTACAGTAACGTCGTGTGGTAGACTTGCCCAATAGCCCCGACCAAGCTTGGTCGGGGCGAGCGCGCCGAGTTGCTCTCGATTCCCGAAGGAGCCCCGCCGATGCCGTGCTACCTCTTCACTTGGCACGCCTACGCCACATGGATGCCCGATCGCAAGCAGGGCTATGCCAAGAAAGGGCTAGGCGTTCTGCCGCCCGATGAAGCTCAAGCCAAGCGTTATCGAGCTAGACAGAAGGAGGCGTCGGCTTTTTTCGACGTTGCTGTGCAGAACCTCGCGATCGAAGAATGTGTCACGACAGCCGAGATGCGACGTTTTCGCCTGCACGCCATCGCCACAGAACCAACGCACCTCCATGCGCTGCTTAGTTGGACTGACGAGCGCACCTTCGAACAACTTCGCCGTGGACTGCGAGAATCGATCTCGCGACGGTTAAACAAACATCGCCGTCGCCGTTGGCTCGAACAAGGCGGCAGCCGCAAGCAAGTGCGCCAGCGAGCGCACTTCGACTACCTGATGAACACGTACCTGCCCAACCACGGCGGCTGGAAGTGGCGCGAGGCCGTTGGCGTCTATAAGTGAGGAACGAAGCTGCGCGTCTCGCCGCGCGCCGTCAACGCATCAAGACGCCGCACTAGCCCCGACCAAGCTTGGTCGGGGCTATTCTTGAACAACGTCCTACTTCTTGTCGTTTTGATGCGCCTGCTCTAATTCTGTAATGCGCTTCTGCAGTCGCTTATTCTGTTCAACCAGATCCGTCAACGCCGTGGACAAGAACGCCTCCTTTAGTTGTTCGTCGCTTATCGCAGGATTGCTGGCTTTCAACTCTTGGTAGAGCTTACGCAAAGCTTCGCCGCTCTCTTCCCACGATTGATACTCTTCCGAAACCTTCTGCGGCGCGAGCGCGGCGGGAGGGTTGTATCGAGTCTGGTCAAACGGCCGAGGCGCCGGCTCGGGCATCGGCGTCGGCGCCCGATCACCGTCGGGGACGATCGCGCCTCCTCTGAACGCGAAGTAGAGTTTACGAAGGGCTTTTTCATCCTCCGCCGCCACGTCGTTACCGTCGCGCGCCTCCGCCATTTTATTCCGCCAAAGCTCCAGCACCGTCTCTAGCGCTCCCTCATTAGTCACTCCATTGAGGGCCGGCGTCCACGAGGGGAGAAGGTCAGTCGCGGGAGCCGGCTCGGGCATCGGCGTCGGCGCCGCCGGTATCGCCGCGGCCGGTTGCGGGGTCCACGG
>JBGSYU010000132.1:0-5459 GCA_041750715.1 Lacipirellula sp. | reverse complement strand
GCCGCCTTTGCATCGCGGATCGGCTTGCCATTGTCCAGCGTCTCGAGCGCCGCCAACTCGTCGGCCTCTTGCTCGATCAGGTCGGCCAGCTTGTTCATCAGGATGCCGCGGTCGCGGGCGTCCATTCGAGACCATTCTCCGCCGTCGAACTGGTCGCGCGCCGCATCAACCGCAGCGTCGATATCCGCCTTATCGCCTTCGGCGACTTCGGCGATGACCTCTTCGGTGGCCGGATGCAGCGTCTCAAACGTCTTGCCGCTGGCGGCGGGAATCCATTTGCCGCCGATGAAGCATTGCGTCTGTCGCACCTGGGGGCGGGCGACTTTTTCCGATTTTTCAGTGACGGTGGCCATAACTTGATTCTCCTGCCTGTAGTTTGCGAAGGGCGCCAGCGCTAGCGGAAAACGTCATTCTGAGCGCGAAACACGTCATTCTGAGCGAAGCGAAGAATCTAAACCTCACGCCAGATCCTTCGCTCCGCTCAGGATGATAGCCGCCACGCGTTGGAATGCGGTCTAGTCGAGCGCCGTGCATTGTATCACGGCGGCGGCAGTTGCAACCATTGGGGCGACGACGATCGCCGGATTGCATTAGGACGGGCGGGTTAGGCCGCCCGTGCCGATTGGGGGGCTGCCGCGTCGAAAACCCATCGGCCGACTGCATGCGCAATTGCGAGCTATTCTTCTACAGTAACCCGTCGAGGGAGGGGCGCCGCCGCCTGGTCCGCGCTCACTCCCCGGGCGGCGCTCAACCTCGCGTCACCATGGAGGAACATCGAACGTGCCATTCAAACGACGGCGACCCTTGATCCTCATGCTGATCGCGGTTCAGCTTGCGTGCATGTCGCTGGGCATTCACTGGGCGCCCCAGTGGCTCGCGGGCATCGACGAGAACCTGGCCAAGTTCGTCGCTCCGGCCGTGCAAGCGGCCTTCGTGTTCGCCGCCGGCGCGATTGGCGTCAACGGCCTGCTCACGTTGTTCCTCGTACAGCATTTCGACAGCTCGATGTCGAACCTCAGCGCGTCGGTTGATCGCGAGGTCAGTCGCCGAACTCTCGCGCTCACGCGCGGCCGCAATGCGGTCGTCTTCGGCTTGGCCAAGCTCGCCGAGTCGCGAGACAAAGACGCCGGCCAGCACTTGGAACGAATGCGCACCTACGTGGCGATCCTCGCCTCGGAAATGGCCAAGCACAATTCCACGATCGATCACCACTACGTCGCCAACCTCGCCATCGCCTCGGCGCTGCACGACGTCGGCAAGATGGGCGTTCCCGACGGAGTGATCTTAAAGCTCGGCCGACTCACGCCCGCCGAGCGTCGAGCCATGCAGATGCACACGGTGCTGGGCGGCGAATGCCTGGCGAGCGTCGAGCGCATGCTCGGCGACCGCGATGCGTTTCTCGATCTTGGAAAAGAGATCGCCCTGGCCCATCACGAACAATGGGACGGCAGCGGCTACCCGCACGGATTGCAGGGAAAACAGATCCCGCTCTCTGCGCGAATTGTGGCGCTGGCCGACGTGTACGACGCGCTCACGTCCAGCCGCGTCTACCGCCAAGCCGTCAGTCACACCGAGGCCCGCGAATGGATCGTCTCGAACTACGGTTCGCAATTCGATCCCGAAGTGGTCGAAGCGTTCATCGAACGCGAACACGACTTTGCGAAAATCAGCCAGTTCGTAAGCGAGCAGCGCGCAGCGGCTGAAACGCTCGTGCCTGAACCTTGCGACCCCGCGGCGGTTTTGCTGACCGCTGACCGCTGACCGCTGACCGCTTCAACCGCTAAGCGTCGTCGAAATCCGGATCGTCCGCAAACGGCGCATCAACTCCCGGCTCCGCAACTTCTTCCTCAGGCTCCGCTCCGCCAAAGGTATCCGGGAACTCATCGTCCTCGGTGAGATCGTCTTCCCAGTCCTCCTCGAAGTCGTCGTCGAATTCGTCGTCGAAGTCGTCGTCCTCGAAGTCGTCGAACGGGTCGTTCCCCTCTGCGGCCTCGCCCGCATGGCTGCCGGGCGAGAAGGCCTCTGGCATCTGCCGGTCGCCAAAAAACCAGTCCGACCGAGTACCCCAGACCGACCGAGTAACTAAGTCGCCCGGCAATTCCACTGCGCCGCGGGGCGATTTGAACGTCGACAGTGCCGAGATGGCGCAGACCATTGCTTAAAAACCTTCAGGGGGAGGGAAAAAGTGCCGCCTAAGGGCCTCCGTCGTCGCTAACAACCTTCTGGACGACGATGGCGCCAATTCACAAGAATCGCTCGCTGGCGCGCGTTCGTCAATCGTCCTGCACTGCTGGCAGGCCTGTCTAGGCCGTTTTTCGCCGTTTCGCTAGACTAGAAAGACTCGTGCGTGTTTTCCGCGCCGCAGGGACGCCTAAAGGATTGTAGCCGAGGGATTCAAGTCATGGATGGAACCGCCCTAATTCTGCTCGTTTCTGGCGTTGGCGTAGGCTTCGGCTGGCAGCCGATGCCCGACGGCAGCCAGGGGTACGAATACGTCGTCCAGGTCGAGCCGGAAGTGGCCTCCCGGCTGGCCGACGGGCATTCGATTCCCATCGTCGCCGAGATCCCGAAGGAGGTGCAGCCGATTGGCCGTATTCGCGTAGTCATCGGCCGCGACACGCTCCCGCGGCAGCGGCTCGTCACCCATCTGAAACCCGCCGTCGACGCCGGCGCCGTCAATGCCGACCGCGTTAAACTTGCCCAGTACAACCAATACGCTGACCCTCGATACCGTGCTGCTCCGCCGGACGATAACACCTGGAACAATCAGCCCGATGCGTCGATCACGCCCACCGACGCCGCCCCGCCATCGGGGCAGCAACTCTTTGGCCAACCGCAGTCCGCCGGCGATACTTGGAACAACGGCACGGCGACGGCAGCCGTCGCCGACGCGACTGCCGGCGCGTTCGACCGCGTCAGCCAAGAGATGCAACGCGCCGTCGCCCCGGTCACGAACGGCTTGGAGAAAATCGACAGCCAAGTCCGCGGCGCCGTCGGCGATCTCGGCCAGCGTACACGCGGCATCGTCGACGAACTTCGCGAACCGTTTAATCCCCAGCCGCCATTGCCGGCCGACGCACGCCCCACAGCAGGCGCCGCCGCTCGCGCCGAGACGGCTCAAGCCTGGAATCAAGATGCTGCGGCGCCACCCACGGGAAATCCGTTGCGAACCAACGTTAATCCAGGCGGCAGCGGTTGGAACCATGAACCCGCCGACGCCAGCCAAGTCGCGCAACCTCCGGCGACTCCGCCGTTCGCCACCAGCCAAGTCGGCGGCGATCCTTGGGCAGGTGTGCCAGACCCCCGCAATCAAGGCGGCGCTCCGCAACTCGCAAACCCTAACGACGCGCCCAGCTTCGGCACGCGGCCGATGCCCTTCGGCGGAGTCGGGTCGAATTCGCAGATCCCTGGCCCGCAGTTTCCACCCCTAGGCAACCCGCCAGCGACGACCCCGACAGGCACGGCAGCGACTTCAACGCCGCCCGCCGCCGTCGTCGGTAACATGCTCAAGCAACCCGCCGACCGGCCGCTGGACGGCTCGCCGCTGTCGCCGACCATTGCCGGAACCGCGCCAGCGCCGCTGGCATCGAATCCAATTCTTCAGCCTGCGACGACCGCCCGGCCTTGGAGCGTCGCCCCGCCGGCTACTGCCGCGACAACGGCTGCCAATCCCGCCGCAGCGGCCAACGCACCGGCCGCAACGCCACCCGCGGGCCGCGACAATACCGTCGCGGTGCTGGTCGCCTGGGTGCTGCTCACCGGCTCCATCGCCGGCAACATGTACCTGTTCTGGAGCTACCTCGACGTGCGGCAGAAGTACCGCTCGCTGGTTCGCAAAACGGCCCGCGCCGTCGGCAGCCGCTTCTCCGCAGCGTAGGCGCCCTACGCCCGTCGCGGCTCCAGATGATCGCGACGCACATAGTTCGACAACCCCGCCGCTTGCGGCTTAGCGCCCCACCGATATTCCACCGCCGGCAGATCAAACGAGTACTCGTGAAACTCCGAAGGCTCCGCGTCAACCGGCGCCGCACGCTCCTCGATCACCCGTTCGACGAACGGATAGTCATAGAACTCAACCGCCGGCTCCTCGACGGCCGGCTCCACCGGCGCCCGCTGCCTCCGAGGCTTCTTCTTCACCGGCGCCGCTTCCACCACCACCTCAACCACCGCTTGCGTCTTCGCGATGACGACCGGTTCCGGCAACCCCCTCCGCACCGGCAGCCGCCGGCAATCGGCCTCCATGTCCTTAAACATCTGCCACATATGCTCGTGACAGGTGAACATGAAAATCTGATGCCCGGCCGCCGCGAACTCGCACAGCACCTCGGCGGCGCGCCGCGTCCGCTCGGCGTCGAAATTCACCAGCACGTCGTCCAGCACCATCGGCAAGTTCACGCCGCGGCGCGCGAATGTCGCCACCAGCGCCAGCCGCACGCTCAGGAACAACTGCTCGCGCGTGCCGCGGCTCAGCACGTCGACCGGCAGCGATTCGCCCGTGGCCGTGTCGACTAGTAGAATGTCGTTCGAAAGCGGCGTCCAAATCCGCTTGTACTGCCCCGCCGTGAGCTTCTCCAAGTACCGCGAGGCTTCGCCCAGCGTCTCAGGCTGGCGATGCGCTTCGTAGTCGGCCCGAATTCGCTCCAGAATCCGATTGACGGTCGCGTGCCGCCGCCAGCTTTCGCGGGCTTCGCTGAGCTGCTTCTCCACGACGCTCAAATCCAACTGCCGCTCGGCTAGCGACCGGTCCTTGGCGAGCACGGTTTGCTCGCGATTGTGTTCGCCACGCTGCTGCGCCAGTTCCTTCAGATTCGCCTGCTGCGCGTCGAGCTCCGCGGTCGCACGCTCCCAAAGCTGGTCGAGCGTACCGATCGACTCCAGGCCGAGCAAATTGTTGAACATTTCCTCCGGCTCATGCCGGCCAATCGCCGCGGCGATTTCCCTCGTCACTGCATCCCGCTGGTTGGCCAACAACGCGGATTGATGCTGATCGGCGGCCATCATGCGGTACTGCTGCTCGTCCTCGCAGCCGGCAGCTTGGAACATCGCCGACCGCCGCCGCTTCAGCCCCGCGATGGAGTGCAGGTGCTTGCCTTCTTCTGCTTTGAGTTCCTTCGCCTTTTCGGCGAGTTGGTTCTGCCGCTCGACGTCGCCCGCCTGGCGGCGACGCTCGGTGAGCATGTAATCGAGCTGATCCAGCGGATCGGCGTCCACCGCAGCGAGTCGGGCCGTCTCGGCCCCGGCGCGCTCCGCTACCGCGTCGCGGCTAACTTTGCCATCCTTGGATTTCAACACGCAGCCGACTTCCTCGGCGAGGTCGCGAATCCGCCGTAGCAGCGTTGCGTGCTCGCGCTGGCGCGCCGCCGCATCGTCGCGGCGATGTCGGGCGCGGGCTTCCAACTCCGCCAATTGGCCGTACCGATCGGTCACGCCCAGCAGCCGCTGCGGGTCGATCGAATCGG
>JBGSYU010000131.1:0-5195 GCA_041750715.1 Lacipirellula sp. | reverse complement strand
CAACTCGGCGAGCCGCACGATCTCGCGGCCGCTGCCTTCCATGAAGACGGCGTCGGGGTCCGCCAGCTCGGCCCACACTTCCGGAGCGCGGCCGATCACCGGCGTCACGTTCGTCGCGCCGAACCGCTCGGCGTTCTCGCGGATCAGCTCGGCGTCTTCGGCGTCTTGCTCAATGGCGAACACCTGACCCGCGGGGGCGAGCAGCGCCGCCTCGACGCTCACCGACCCGCTGCCGGCGCCGACGTCCCACACGATGCTGTGCGGACCGAGGGCCATTTGCGATAGCGCTACGCTTCGCACTTCCGCCACCGTCAACAACCCGTGCTTGGGTTTAGATTGGACGAACGTTTCGTCGGGGTTGCCGAACAGGCTGCGAACCGAGGCGTCCCGCGGACGATCGGGGACGTCGCCGGCGCGGACCAGGATCATCACGTTCAACGGATCGAACTCCCCGGCGGCGATTTCGGCGAGGCTGCCGCGGGTGACGCGCTCGTTGCGACCGCCCAGGTTTTCGCAGACGTAGGCCGTGAAGTAGTCGATCCGGCGCTTCACCAGCGCGCGGGCGACGGCGTCGGGGCCTTCTTCCTCCGTGGTGAACAGGCCGACCTTTTCCGCCGTGCGGATGCGCTCGACGACCGAGTCGAGCGAGTGGTTCGCAAGATTGGTGAGGTACGCGTCGTCCCAGCTTTCCTTCACGCGCGCGAACGCGAGCTGCATGCTGCTCACATGGGGGACGATTTCACAGCGATCGTTGCCCACGCGTTCGCACAGGAAGCGGGCCAGCCCGTAAAACAGCGGGTCGCCGGAAACGAGCACCGCGACCCGGCCGCGCTCAGCGGCGATGCGATCGGCGGCAGTTTCCACGTCGGCGCCGAGCACCAATCGCTCGGTCATGCTGTTGGGCATCAGCGATAACACGCGCTCGTTGCCGACGAGCAGGTCCGCTTCGGCGATCAACCTGCGCACCGATTCAGCGGCGCCGTCGAGGCCGTCGTCGCCGATGCCGATGATGGAGACGTTGGGCATGGGACTGGGGGCTGGGGGCTGGTGACTGGGGGCTGGGGATTGGGGGCGAGGGGATGGGGAAAACTGCGTCTTCTGAACCGTATTCTCGATTACAGCCTATCTTGTTTGGCACTCCCAACAAAAGCCCCGCGCGAATTGGGTAGTGATACCGTTTGCCCGGGCACGGTTCGTGTCATTCTGAGGTACTCCGAAGAATCTGGCCAGACCCTTCGGAGTACCTCAGGGTGACAGGGCAAACGGTATCACTAGCGCAAATTGCGTGCATCTCTCCCTGTATTCCCCAGTCCCTAGCCCCCAATTCCCAGCCCCCGTCGCCGCTAGGCGACGTAGCATCGCATCGAGTGATGGACCAGCTTTAGCTTGCCGCCGGCGGGGATTGCGGGGCCGTTGGCCGCTGGGTACACGTCTCCCGGCGCCACGGCGGCCGTATCGACGAACATTCGCCACGGCAGCCGGCGGACGGTCGCCGGGATGACGAAATCCTGGGCATCGCCCCCAGCGTGCAGTAGCAGCATGATGTACCGGGCGGCCGGGTCGTCGAGACCCGCGGTGCCCAGCACGCATATCAAACTCTTCTGCGGCGCGGTCCAGTTGACTGCCAGGCCATCGGGGCCGAACCAGCTTACGTCGGGCAATTGGCTGCCCTCAGCTTTGCCGGTGAGAAACGTGGGCCGGCGGACGTTGGGCTGCGCCTTGCGGAAGTCGATCAGCGCCTCGCTGAATCGCAGCATCTCGGCGTTCTTTTTTACCAGGGTCCAGTCGAACCAGCTCGTCGCGTTGTCCTGGCAGTAGGCGTTGTTGTTGCCGCGCTGCGTGCGTAGGACTTCATCGCCGGCGACAATCATCGGCGTGCCTTCGCTCAGCAGTAGCGACGCCATCAGATTCTTCGTCTGCCGTCGGCGAAGCTCGACGATGTGCTTACGGCGGGTCGGCCCCTCCACGCCGTAGTTCGCGCTGTAATTGTTGTTATCGCCGTCGCGGTTTTCCTCGAAGTTGGCCTGGTTGTGCTTTTGCTCGTAGCTCACTAAATCGCTGAGCGGATAGCCGTCATGCGAGGTGATGAAGTTGATGCTGTGGTACGGTCGCCGGCCGCTGCCTTCGTACAGATCGCTGGAACCGGAGAGCCGGGTGGCCATCGGGCCGATCATGCCGCCGTCGCCGCGCCAGAACTTCCGTACGTCGTCGCGGTAGTGGCCGTTCCATTCGGCCCAGCGCTTGTCGGCGAAGTTGCCGACCTGAAACGCGCCGGCCGCGTCCCACGCCTCGGCGATGATCTTCGTGTCGGCCAGCATCGGATCTTCGGCGATCAGCTCGACCATCGGCGGGTTGGGCATCAGTTCGCCGAGCCGATTGCGACTGAGGATCGAAGCGAGATCGAAGCGAAACCCGTCGACGTGGTAGTTGTACACCCAGTGCCGCAGGCAATGAAAAATCATCTCGCGGACGATCGGGTGATTGCCGTTCACCGTGTTGCCGCAGCCGGAGTAGTTCTTGTAGGTGCCGTCTCCGTTGAGCATGTAGTAGACGCGGTTTTCCAGCCCCTTGAAGCCAAGCGTCGGGCCGACGTGGTTCCCCTCGGCCGTGTGGTTAAACACCACGTCGAGAATCACCTCGATGCCGGCGGAGTGCAGGGCTCGGACCATTTCCTTGAACTGCCGAACCTGCCCGCCGGGTTCGCCGCCCGTTTGGTAACCGCGATGCGGCGAGAAAAATGCGAGCGAATCGTAGCCCCAGTAATTCGGCCGCTGGGGCTTGTTGCCGCGGATGTCGTTCACCGGAAACTCGTGTACCGGCATAAGCTCGACGGCCGTGACGCCCAGCGATTGCAGGTACGGAATCTTCTCGATCACGCCGAGATAGGTGCCGGGATGCTCCACCTCGCTGGTCGGGCTTTGGGTGAACCCGCGCACGTGCATCTCGTAGATCACCGACTCCGAAAGCGGCCGCTTGAGATGGCGATCGCCTTGCCAATCGAACGTGTCGTCGACGACGACGCACCGCGGCGGACGAATCACGCCGTCGTCCGACGCCATGAACTGCCCGGCCAAGGCACGGGCGTACGGGTCGATCAGCCGGGCTTGCCGGTTGAAGCGGTGGCCGCGCTCGGGCGCGTAGGGGCCGTCGGCTTGGTAGTGATACAGCGTTCCGGCCGGCAGTTCGGGGACGAACACGCTCCAAATATCGCCCCAACGGTCGGTCGCCGGATTGAACTCGACGACGCGATACGGATCGGCGTCGGTCACTCGTTCGTACAAGAGCACGCGCATCGCGGTCGCGCTGCGGCTGTAGACGGCGAACTGCACGCCGCCTTCTTGAAGGATCGCCCCATACGGCAGCGGATAGCGAAACTGCATGAATCGCTGTGCTGCGGGCATGACGGCGGCAAAGGTGGGTGTGGTGAGTGTCGGCGTCCAATGGGTCAGCATGGGCGGGAAGGCTCTTGGGGAAGGGTCTGATTGTAGGCGGGGTCTGTGACCCCGCCGGCGGCGTCGCAAACGCCGCCTACAACTAACGTCACCCCCACCGATCCGCCCGACCTAGAGCTTCCCTACGAGGCCAAACGACAGCGGTCAGTCGACGGGGCGACGCCTCTGAGTTTCGACCTGCCGACCCGCCCGCCTTCAAAACCAAATCTTACCGCATCGCACCTTCGCTGTGCGGCGCCTGCGCGCTAACCCGTGCCTCCGCTTCAACATAGCTCAGGCGGAGCAGCCGAGCGCACCCGTGCGGCACGACGATCTTCGCCACGCGGCGCAACTGACGCAGCGCCCGGTTGCCGCCGCAGACGCTGGCCGTCAGGACCGGCACAATCGTACCTTGGGACTTGGATGATGCAACAGGCGACGATGTAGCAGGCATATTCCATTTGCCGTGGCCGCGCTGCTTCAATCATCGGCTCGAAGCTAAGCGGCGGACGGCACATGGAATGTGCCTGCTACGTTGGGGGGGGACTTTTGTCATTTTGTCGCCAACTCGATTTTTGGCGACAAAATTCGCAGGGCTATCCCTTCTGTGGGAGGGGCGGCTCGGCGATTCTCGGGGTCGCGGCAGCTTTCGAGGGATAAACATGGGGGGGAATTCTGTCGCCTCTTGCGGACGACAAAAAGGGTAACGAGACGGCAACCGGTCCTAGTAGGCGCGCAGCGGCGGCGCGGCGAGGGAGTCGAGTGACTCGGGATGCATTGAGTTTTCAAAGAGCGGGCGGCCGAAGGGCGTGGTCCTGCGGATAGGATTGAACCTATCAGGCGGGGTGGCCATTTTCCACCGAAAAGTCGACCAGCATTGGCGGGTCAGATGGCGATGTGTGGCGCCGCGGCTACTCCAGCGGAATTAGTTGCCGCTCAGCACCTTCAGTCCTAGCGTCGTGTCAGCCGGTCATACTCGGCGTGCGTGCCAATCCACACCCACAGCATGTCTTCGTCCGCCTCGACGGCGAGGGCGCGATAGTGCAGGCCCACACGCACCGACCACAACTGACCGATCTTCTTGAAGTGCAGCGAGGGATGCCGCGGGTCGGCCTTGAGCAATTCGTAGCCGCGGTCGGCGAGATGCTTTACCTCTTCGGGCAAGGCTCGATAGGAGGCCCAGAAGCGAGGGGTGGCGCGATGCTTCATCGATCCGTGCAACGACCGGCTTGACGGTCGGCGAGCGCCTCGACGACCAGCCAATCGAGACGTCCCGCGGAGGCGTCAGACTCTAGCTGCCGGTCCCACTCCTGAGCGTCGAACTCGGCGAACCAAGCGCGAAAGGCGGCGCGGTCCACGGGGGACAATCGCTCGACGGCGGCTTCGAGTTCTTCGACGGTGCTCATAGTTAAAGGATAGTCCGGGGAACGGCGCCGGACAATCCAAAGGAGGGCGGCAGCGTGGGCTGCCTAAGGATTATTCCGCGATAACTTCCAGGCCAAGCGAACTCGCCAGCTTGTCGGCCGTCGTCATGTGGATGTCGCGTTCGCCGGACAAGAAATTCCCGAGAAGCGCCGGCGAGACTCCCGCCTCGCTGGCAATCTCGTCAATCGACCGGTCGCTTTCGCGAATTGACCGCTTGAGCAGTTCGCTCAACGACGATGCGTGAGATCGGGCAGGCTGAAGACGGGGCGGGAATTCCGCGGCGACCTGCTCGCTTACTTGATGGTCGACTGCCATTTCATCCGACGTCAATCGGCGATC
>JBGSYU010000130.1:0-1915 GCA_041750715.1 Lacipirellula sp. | reverse complement strand
GCGGTGGCGGCGGTGGCGGCGGATTCGGTGGCGGCGGCGGCGGGCAGTTCGCCGTGCCGGACGACGTGACTGATGAAAGCCCTAAGGCTGCCGAGCCCAACGACGCAACGCCGGAAGCGCCCGCTGCGGTCATTCCCGCGGCGTCGGGCGAAGACGCAAGCGAAGGGTCGAGCGAATATTCGACGGAACCATCGACCAGCAAGGCGGCCCCCCGCGTGACGGGCATCGAAATCGACCTCTCGATGACCCCGGAAGCGTCTTGGGCGAAGCATTTCTCCAGTAGGCAGGAAGACCTGGCCGTCGTCCGCCGCGCCGTGAAGCAACTCATCAAGCAGCAACAATATGAGCACGCGATCGCCCTAATTCAGGCCGCCTTGGCCAATGGTCAGCCCCAGTCTTGGATGTACGAATCGCTCGGCATCTCGCTGGAGCTGGCCGGCAGACCCATGGCCGAGATCGAGCGGGCCATTATGTCGGCGTGCGACTTCAGTACCAGCCCGGAAGAGTTGATGCTGATCGCCCGCTATCTGTCGCACATCGGGCTGAACGAACGGGCCGTCGACGTTTACCAGCAGGTGGTCAAGGCGGCGCCCCTGTACTACGAATCGTACTCGCTCGGCCTGCGGGCCGCGCAGCGAGCCAACGATAGCGAGGGCATTCGCTGGGCCACCGTGGGCATTTTGAAGCAGGCTTGGCCGGATGATCGGCAGTCCATTCGCAACACGGCCCTGCGCGTCGCCGAGTCGACGTTGGCCGATATGCGCAGCGCGGGCGAGGAAGCCGCCGCCGATGCGTTCGAAGCCGAACTCGAGGCCGCGCTGGTTCGCGATTGCATCGTGAAAGTCACCTGGTCCGGCGACGCCGACGTCGACCTGATCGTCGAAGAACCCAGCGGCACGACGTGCTCCTTGCACCAACCGCGCAGCGCCGGCGGCGGCGTGGTCCTCGGCGACACCTACGCCAGCACCGAGAAGGAAAGCAAACCCGGCGGCTTCACCGAAAGCTACATCTGTCCGGAAGGATTCGCCGGCGAGTACCGCGTCCGCATCCGTAAGGTGTGGGGCGACGTGGTCGCCGACCGCGTGGCCGTCGACGTTTATAAAAACTATCGCAGCAAGCAGCAGAAGCACGAGCGGCAATTTGTGCCCGTCGGCGACGACGATTCGCTTGTCCTGTTCAACCTGGAACAAGGCCGCCGCAACGACCCCATCGAAGACCAACAAGTCCTGGCGTCGATCAATCGTCAGCAAGTGATCGGCCAGGCCGTGCTCGCCCAGCAGCTAGGATCGCTGGACGATCCCTCGATACTGCCCGGCCGAAGCAATCTCGACCCGATCGACCTGCGTCGGCAACTGGCGCTGGCCCGCGGCGGCGCGGTGGGCTTCATGCCGATCGTCATCTCGCTACCCGAAGGCACCAGTATGGAGGCACAAGCGGTCATTTCGGCCGATCGACGCTATGTGCGTATCACCGCTGCGCCTAATTTTACGGGCATCGGCGCGGTGACGACGTTCACCTTTGCCGGGTCCGCCGCGCAAACTCCGGGCCAAGGCGGAGGCGGAGGTGGCGCAGGTGGCGGGATTTTCTAAGCCCCGCTGCGGCGAGACATCCGGGGGCGATCGCGTGCGCTTCACCGCAAGGGAAACGCCATGCCGCCAAGCGCCGCCGTTTGAACCTGCGCAAGCTGCGTAATGCCCTGCCGGGCCAAGTCTAGCATCGCGGCTAGTTCGTCGGCGTCGAACGTCGCCTCTTCTCCCGTGCCCTGCAGCTCTACGAACCTCCCGCCGCCGGTCATCACCACGTTCATGTCCACCGCAGCGGCAAAGTCCTGCTCGTAGTCCAAATCGAGCGTCGGCCGCCCCACGACGATGCCGACGCTCACCGCGGCGACGCTATCGGCCAGCGGCAGCTTCGC
>JBGSYU010000129.1:0-2071 GCA_041750715.1 Lacipirellula sp. | reverse complement strand
CTTGGCGGGCGACGCACTGGGGGCTTTCGACCAGCGAGGTGTTCTCCATCCAATGGGGAAAGCGGCGGTTCTACTTCCCGCCGGGCGATGCGGCGCTCTTTCGCCAAGCCGTACGGCGCTGGCGGCCAAACTTGCTGCCGCCCGATCAGCCTGCTGGCAACGCGCCGCCGGTTGAAGAGACGGGCAACCCGTACCAACCGCCCCGCTCGGGTTAGCACGCGGGCTAGGCTTCCAGCCTGCCACGTCGCATGCCAAGCATGGCAGGCTGTAAGCCTACCCCACGGCACAGAAACCGGCTTTGACGGGAACGACCGCCGCCAGGATAAACGCGCCAGGACGCGCTTGCCAGGATGTGCTCGCGGGCACGTAACGCTAGTACCCGGTCACGCATTGGTTTCGGCTTGCTTCCTCGTCCTCGTCGTCGTCCTTATAGTTGCCCGCCGCTATGCAGGTCCCAGCAGGCGGGCGCTGCGCGAGCCATACCCAAGCTCAAGCGCAGTGCTCGCTTGCGGCAAGGGACCTGCTTGCGACGCGAAGGGCGAAGAACGTCGCCGGATTTGGTACAAGGGGGAAACAAAGACACGCATCGCCTCGTGACGAATCCGTCGTCCCATCGCTTGACGATTTGACGAGACTCTCGCACGGGGCGATGCGCTTTGGCCGAACAACGAATCACTCAGATGCTGACGACCACGTCTACTATAAGGGCTTCGCTCGGCCAAAGCCAGCGTGTCGAAAAGCAGGTTCCACTTCATTACCTCTGGACTGGAGGCGAAACCATGAACGACACGACGTTTGCCGCTTTTGTGGGAATTGATTGGGCCGACCAACAGCACGCCGTCTGCCTGACGGAGGCCGGCCACGACGGCTGCGCCGAATCGTCGCTGCCGCACACCGCCGAAGCGATCGACGATTGGGCCCGGCAGCTCGGCCAGCGTTTTGGCGACCGGCCCATCGCCGTGTGCCTGGAGCAATCGCGCGGCGCCCTGATCTACGCCTTGATGAAGTATGCCTTCCTGGTGCTGTTCCCGATCAATCCCAAGCAGTTGGCCAACTATCGCGAGGCCTTGGTGCCCAGCGGCGCCAAAGACGATCCGAGCGATGCCCGCCTGCTGGCGGATTTCGTGAAACGGCATCACTCGCGGCTGCGGGCCTGGCGCCCGGACGAACTGACCACGCGGACGATCCGCCTGCTGGCCGAGGCGCGACGCCAAGCGGTGAACGATCGCACTCGGCTGGGAAACCGCCTGCGCCAGCAGCTCAAACACTATTTTCCGCTGGCCTTGCTGCTGAGCCCAAAAGTCTATGTCGATTGGTTCTTGCGGCTGCTGGAGAAATATCCCAATCACAAGGCCTTGCAGCGGGCGGCTCCCCGCACGCTCGAGCGCATGTTGCCCAAGCGACGACGCGCGAGCGACGATCAGCCGCAAGACCCGCGCATCGCGCTCATCCGCCAGGCCAAGCCCCTGGTCACCGACGAGGCCTGGATTACGGCGGGCCAGATGCAAGTCCAGCACCTGGTTGGCCAGATCCGGGAAATCAATCGGGCCATTGCCGCCTACGACCAGGAGCTTGCTCAGCAAATGGCCCGGCACGTCGATGCGCCGCTCTTTGAATCGTTGCCGGGGGCCGGCGCGGCGATGGCCCCGCGATTGCTGGCGGCCTTCGGCGACGACCGCGAGCGCTACACGACGGCGGCCGAGGTCCAACAGCACTCGGGCATTGCTCCGGTCACCAAGCGGAGCGGCAAAAGCCAGACGATTCGCCGGCGGCTGGGCTGCCCGAAGTTCTTGCGTCAGACGTTCCATGAGTTCGCCGAACATTCCCTCAAAAAGTCGCGTTGGGCGCTGGCGTATTACCGCATGCTTCGCCAAAAAGGCAAAAAACACCACGCCGCCGTGCGTTCCTTGGCGTTCAAATGGCTCCGCGTTCTCTTCCGCTGCTGGAAGAACCGGGCCCGCTACAACGAAGATCACTACCTCCACTGCCTGCAACTAAGAAACTCACCGCTGCTGGTGCACCTCGACACCCTGCCCGCTTGACAATCAAACTCAGATGTCTCGTCCTCGTC
>JBGSYU010000128.1:0-1586 GCA_041750715.1 Lacipirellula sp. | reverse complement strand
TCGCCATCGCGTCCAGCGCTCGCAAAAGTTGACGCCCGAAGCGCGATTTTACGACACGCTTGAAATGATTGACTTGTCGCAAGAGCTCATGCGAGCCGGCGTCCGTATGCAGTTTCCCGATGCCGACGATCAACAGGTGCGAGAAATCATGCGGAAGCGGCGACGTATCATCGAAGCTCGGGAACGCCGCCGATGAAGGCTGAGGAAATCGTCCGCCGCGTTTTTGAGGCGTGCGACGCCGTAGGGATTCCTTACGTGCTGGTCGGCTCTTTTGCGAGCAACGTCTACGGCATCGCGCGATCGACGAAGGACGCCGACTTCGTTCTGAGTACCGAACCCGGTCAGTTCTCACAGCTCATGACCGCGCTGGGACCGAACTTTAGCCGAGATCCTCAGGTATAGTTCGAGAGCGTTACGGGGACGAAGAAACTTGTTGAAGAGAAAGACTCCGGCTTCGAAGTCGAGTTCTTCGAGCTCTCGGACGATCCACACGATCGAGAGCGATTCGCCCGCCGGCGTCGTTTCATGGTGCTCGGGCGGAAAGCATGGATTCTCACCCCCGAGGATGTGCTCGTCACTAAGCTCAATTGGCTCCATCGCGCTGGCCGAACAATGGATCGAATGGACGTCGAGAATGTGATTTCAGTGCAAGGCGACGCCATCGACTGGACCTACGTCGAACATTGGTGCGACGTTCACGGCTCGCGGCCGCTACTCGATTCGATCCGCGACGAACTACGACGGCCGTAAGGTTTCCGGCACACGTTCGATGGCCCGATTGCAAGAGCGGCGCCGGGCGATTTGACGCCGCGACAGCATGCCGGCGCCGTTCTTGGCGACAGAGAGTCGGTTCTCTACAATTCCTAACAGTCACGGCCGACCCATCTGCTGGAACCACCCATGATCGCCCCCGCTCACGCCTCTGCTAAACCGAATTCCTTCGAGGTCCGCATTCTTCGCCAGGACTCGCCGAGCGAGCCGAGCTATTGGCAGCGTCACCGAGTGACCTACGAGCCGGAGCTGAACGTCAACAGCGTGCTGCAGCGGATTGCCGCCCAGGCCACAACGGCCGATGGCGAGTCAGCGGCGCCAGTGGCGTGGGACGCCAACTGCCTCGAGGAGGTGTGCGGTTCCTGCACCATGCTCATCAACGGCAAGACGCGGCAAGCCTGCTCGGCACTGGTCGATCGGCTGCTGGATGAGGCGCCCGAGGGGATTGAACTGCGGCCGATGAGCAAGTTCCCCGTGCTGCGGGACCTGTGCGTCGATCGCCGGCGGATGTTCCGCGCGCTGGAGCGGCTCGAGGCGTGGGTCGAGGTGGACGACTACATCGACCGCGGCGCCGGGCCGCGCGAGTCGCAGGACAAGCAGGGCGAGCGTTACCCGCTGTCGGAGTGCATGAGCTGCGGCTGTTGCCTGGAGGCGTGCCCGCAGTATGGAAAGATTGTCGTCGATCGCCTGCCCGGCGAAACCGACGAGCACTACGGGGCTAAGCAAAAAGACGCCTACGACGAAGGATTCGTGGGCGCTGCGGCGATCAGCCAGGCGATGCTCTTCAACGAACACGGCACCGGCAAGCTGAAGGC
>JBGSYU010000127.1:0-6834 GCA_041750715.1 Lacipirellula sp. | reverse complement strand
CTTCGAGACGCCCGTGGGGTTTTCGAGCTGCAAGCCGGCGGGAGTCAGCGACCAATTGCCGGCGATGGCGTCGCGCCGCACGTCGATGAGGCTCAGCAGATCTTTCCAACTGCCGGCGGCTCGTCCGTCGTCGGGCAGCGGCGTCGTTACGTCTTGAGCAACGATCTCCGGTGGCGGCGGATAAATGTCGGTTCTCCAAAGATAGATTGCTAGAATCAGGGCCGCCGGGACGGCGGCCGCTAAACAGGCGATTAACGCCGGCGGGGCGATACGCCGTCGCCTCGCGCCGACTTCGGCGGCCGTTTGGCCAGTGGCGGCCATTCGGAGCCGCGCGGTTAACAACCCGTGCTGACTACGAAGTTTTTGCAGCGTGGCGTTCACCTTGAATAGCCGCAGGTCGATCGCGTCGCGCTGGTCGCGCTGTTCGGCAAGGTGCGCCGCCAGGCTGGCTGCGGCCTGCTCCTGTTGGCGGCGCTGCGACGTATCCGGGGCGTGAGAGGCCGCTTGCTCGTGGGCCTTCACCTGGGCTGCGAGTTCCTTCTCCACCGCACGAGCCTCGCGGGCCAGCTCCACGAGCTGCTCGCGGCGGCTGTGGTAGACCGCCAGCGCCCCGTCGATTTGCTGTTCGGTGTTCTGTAGGTTCTTCAGCGCCTCGGGGGCGTGCTGCTCGAACGTCGCCCGTAATCGGTCCTGCCAGCGCAGACGAGAGAGCGGCGCCAGCGCGGAGCTCAGGCGGCGCTCGTCATCGGCCGCATCGAAGCGGGGCGCGGCGATAATGACCGAGGTTTCACACCACTCGCTATCGTGGGCTTGCGAGGCGGGTTGAAAATCGTGCGAGGCGCGCAAGGACCGCAAGTCGGCCAATAATTCCTCCGCCGTTTGGTAGCGGTGGGCCGGGTCCTTAGCCATCAGTCGATACACGATCGCCCGGGCCCCGCGCGGCAGGTGCGGGGCCACGTCCTCCAGCGGCCGCGGCCGTTCGTAGGCGTGCTGAAAGATCATCGCCGTGGCGCTATCCGCCTCGAACGGTAGCCGCCCGCTGAGCATCTGGTACAGCAGCACGCCGATGGAATACAAGTCCGAACGCCCGTCGACGGCGTGGCCGCGGCCCTGCTCGGGTGCGATGTAATCGACGGTGCCCATTACCATGCCGGTGGCGGTCATGGCCGCGCTGTTGTCGAGCGATTTCACCAATCCGAAGTCGGCCAGCAACGCGCGATCGTGCTTTGCATCGAGCAAAATGTTCGCGGGCTTGATGTCGCGATGGATCATCCCTTGGCGATGAGCGACGGCGAGGCCGGCGACGATTTGCTCGGCGATGGTCAGGGCGTCGTCCAGGTCGAGCCGCTTGTCGCGGGTGAGCCGACCGGCGAGCGATTCGCCCTCCACGTACTGCATCGCAAAGTAGTGGTGTCCCGCATCCTCGCCGATGAAGTAAATTTGGACGATGTTCGGATGCACCAGCCGCGCGGCGGCCCGCGCTTCGTCAGTGAACCGCTGCACGAAATCCGCTTGCCGGCTTAGCGCCATCGGCAGCACCTTAATCGCCACCGTGCGATCGAGCGCCGATTCATACCCGCGGTAAACGTCCCCCATGCCGCCGCTACCGAGACGGGCGACGATGCGGTAATGCCCAAGCGTGGCGAACGGCAGCGAATCGTCGTGGGCTTCGTTCTCCTGCGGAGCGGCCTTGTGCGGCGCCACGGGGGTGTTTTGGGTGACGTCGATGCCGGTTCCGCGCGGCGGCGTTTCCAGGTTCGGGCGCGAAGCGTCTGAGCTTGATGCGTTGGCGACTTCGGCAAGCGCCGCGAGCGCGCCTTGCACCTGCTCGCAGGTTGAGAGCCGCGTCGCGGGGTCGTAGCCTAGCAGGCTGTCGATGAACTGCCGCCAGGGCGCGGGGACCATCGCCTTGCCGCGGGGGCTGAGGAGGTAGGAATCGGCGCTGTGGCCGGAGACAAGCTCGCAGGCGAGGCGGCCGAGTTGATGAACGTCGATCCGACGCGGGTCGATCCGGACGCCTAGTGTTTGCAAATCGCTGCCGGCGCGAGTTATGACGGCGGGGAGCGTTTCCCACGAAATGGCGTCGAGCTCGGGCGGCCAGTGGCCTGCGCCGTCGTTGAAAATATCGTCCGACCTAGCGGCGCCCGCGGGCAGAAGCACGGGGTTGCTCCCGTCGTCGATGGCAATCGCGGTGCAGAGAAGAGCTCCGTGGAGGCGGCCCGCCTGATGCATGTCGGCCACCTGCGCGACCACCGATTGCAAGACTTTCAGCGCGTCGTCGCTCGGCAGTTTGCCGGCGTCCGACAGGTAGCCGGCCAACAACGGGCGGGTAGGCGAGTTTGCTGTCATGCTCGATAATTGATTGGGGCGCCGCAGCCGAGGGAGCAGTCTGTCTACTGGAGTTAATGTTCAGCGGCGGGACGATTCGTAGGAAATCGCCGCGCATACTCCCCCTTAATCTAACCCCCTGAGATTACGAACGCGAAAAGCGCCATGTGGGCCGGTCTCTCCGAGACCGGCTGCGAGTCTCGGAGAGACTCGCCCACATGTTAATCAACTGTAGATTCACGCCGCCGACGCGGCCAGTTACCATGAATTCTCGCCACCGATCGCGCAGATTATCCAATGCCGTTCCCCCAAACCCGACACACCCTGATCCAGCGTTTAGCCGCCGGCGGCAGCGAAGGCGACTGGGGCAGCTTCTTGAACGATTATTGGGGACCCGTCTGCCGCTTCGCGCTGCGCCGCGGAAGCATCCGCCTGGCGGAGGCCGAGGATATCGCCTCCCAGACGTTTGAGATTGTCCTGCGGAACGATCTTCTAGCCCAGTGGGTGGCGTCGCGGCAGGCCAAGCTGCGAACCCTGCTCTGCAGCGTCGTTTGCAAGGTGCAGGCGAACGCGCGCCGCGCCGCGGAACACCGGGCGGAAATCTTGCGCGAGTTGGAAGAGACGGGCGCCCGCGGCGGCGTCGTCGAGGCGGATCAAGACGACGCGTTTCTGGAGGCGTGGGTCGAGGACCTCCTGGGACGGTGCTTGCACGATCTGGCCAGCGAATATCACAAGGGCGGTAAAGGCGACTACTTCCGCGTGCTCTATGGCCGGCTGTGCGAGGAGATGTCGATCGCCGAGGTGGCCGAGGCCCTCGGAATCAGCACCGCCAACGTCGACAACTACTACCGGCATGTGCGACGACGGCTGGGGGAGAAGCTCGAGTCGGCGGTTCGCTCGCATGTGTTTCGCTACAGTTCGCCGGAGGAGGCCGAGCAGGAGTTTGTGCTGGAATGGGGACGGCTGGGCGCCCACCTGCATACGCATGGCGGCCTGGAGGACGCCGTGCGGCGGACGTATGCGCTGGTGGACGCGGGGCAGTTGGACCGCACGCGAGTGCAGCGGGTGCGGGAGACGCTTTCGCGGATTGAAGTTCGGGACGAGGGGGCAAAAGCCCCCCTCCCTTGAAGGGAGGGGGATTACGACGCTCGTCGTTATCGTCGGACTTTCTCTACGAATTCTCGCGGCTGGCGACATGAACTTGGGTGAAGGCGCCAATGGCGCCATGTACCCAAAGCCCCGCCTGGATACCGACCAGCATTCTCGAAAGGACGGCCGCCATGGGCATCTTCGCCCGCATCAGCGACATTGTCACCGCAAACTTGAACGAACTTACCGAGGGGTTCGAGCATCCCGAGCAACTGCTCAAGCAGGCCGTGCGCGAGATGGAGGAGTCGATCGCCGACGCCACGCAGGCGACGGCGAAGGCGCTGGCCCACGAGAAGGTGCTGCGCAACGAGCTTAACGCCAATCGCGACTATGCCAAGCGCTGGAACGAGCGCGCCCAGCAGGCCGTCACGGCAGGCGATGACGAGCTGGCGCGGAAGGCGCTCAAGCGAAAGCTGGAGCACGATAAGCTCGTCGCGGCCATCGACGACCAGTTGACCGCGGCGCAAAGCGCCGCCAGCGCGCTGCGGCGGCAGTTGGAGGCGATGAAGGCGAAGCTCGCCGAAGCGAAACGCAACCTGGCGACGCTCTCGGCGCGGCAACGGGCGGCCGACTTCCGCAAAAAGATGGAGACCGTCGGCGATTGTCTGGCGGCGGAGCTCGATCAGAACGCCTTCGCCAAGTTCGACCGGCTACGCTCGCGCGTCGAGCAGGCCGAGGCGGAGGCCGAAGCGCTTGCCGAACTTCGCGGCGGCTCGACGGCGGAGGAGATCGCCGAAGATGAATTGGGATCGCACGATGCGGAAGTCCAGGCGGAGCTGGAGCGGTTGAAGAAGTCGCGCTGAGGGCGCGGGCGAGGGTGGTAGATAGGGGTCATTCTGAGCGAAGCGAAGAATCTAGCACTCCGCCAGATTCTTCGCTCCGCTCAGAATGAAGGCCACCAACTTTACGGCGACTCGACTCGGAGCAGCAGGACGTGCTCGCGGGGAACCCATTGTTGCGGTTGGCCGGCAGATTGCCCCCCCAACACGATCCATTGGTCGTTCATCATTACAAAGAGGCCGCCGACCGAGTTGGCGACGCCGTCGCGTTCGGCCCTGCCAGGGTCCGTGCCCTCGATGTCCAACAATTCGCGACGGAGGACGACGGTGCAATGGGCGCCGCGCGCCGGCGAGAGCAGCTCGCGCTGGCGGCGGGTGGACTGGTCCAGGTAGTCGGCCCAGTAGGAGTAAAGGCTCAGGCCGATGACGGCCAGCATCGTAAGGACCAGCAGCGTGCGAAAGCGGAAGCGGAACCAGCGGCGCGGGGGATCGCTCATGGGGGCATTGTAGCAAACCAATTTGTAGCCGCGGGCTAACAGCCCGACGGTGCAGCGGCGATCGGCGTGGCGTACCGTCGCGGCGTTCACCGGCGGGCTTTTAGCCCGCGGCTAAAGGGAATACGCCGTCGCTTAGGCCGCCCTACGTTCCGCGGCGGCCATGGCTTCGGGTTCTACGTCAGTCTGCTTCAGGCCCCGTTGCAGTTCCCAGAGGCGGGCTTGTTTCATGAAGGTGTAGAACGCGCTCAGGTAAGCAAGTTGCAAGCCCTTGGAGCCATCGAGGAAGCCGCGGTGCAGGATGTAGTCGCGGAAGAACCGAAGCGGGGGCTGCAACGCCAACCGCAGGAAGCTGGGCTGGCGGTCGTCGTCCTTCCATTGCTCGGCTTGGATGCGGGTGTAGCGGTCGAACTTTTTGAGATACTGCTCCCACTGCCAAATCGTGAAGTGGTCGATCGCATGTTTCAGGCGGCCGACGTTGCCGGTGCGAACGTGGACCGAACTGTGATCGCCGGGCCCGGCAACTTGGCAGACTTCGCGACGAAACAATCGCACCAATCGGTCGCGGCCCCAATCGCCGTGACGAATGGTGTGGCCCAGGAGCCGATTGGAACGGCGGATTAAATAGCCGTCGTGCTTAGGAACTGTGGCGAGCAGCTCGTGGATTTCACGAGCCAGCCCGGGGGTGGCGCGTTCGTCGGCGTCGAGGACGAACACCCACGAGTGCGTCGCGTGAGTGATCGCCCAGTTCTTGAACTCGCCGGCTGTGTGGTACTCGCGTTCGATCACCCGGCAATCGCCGCGGGCGCGGACGTACTGGAGCGTGCCGTCGGTGGAACCGGAATCGGCGACGAGGATTTCGTCGGCGATGGGGGCCGCCGAGTCGATGCAGGGGCCGATGTTCGCCCGCTCGTTCTTGCAAGTGATGACAAAACTGAGCTTCTGTCGCATCGCAGGCAGGTCGCATTCAGGGGCGGGGTGCGGGGCGAACGGATGCTACGAAAGGGTTGCGAATCGCTCAAGGCGAACAAGCCGCGGTCAGCCGTCGTACAATCGCGACGATCGGCGCCACCGGGAGGCGCATGAGAAACTTGCGTTCCCCGCGACCGCGGAGCGCTAGAGCATGCCAGCATCGGCGGTCGATAAGGATGAAAGAGCCGTCCGCGCCGGGCGAGGAGATAGGGCCGATGTTTCGATCGTTGTTTTTGGCACTGGGCGTTTATAGCTGCCTGCTGGGCGTCGAAGCCTTGGCCGTAGAGCAAGCGGTATTGAAGAAGTCCGAGGGCGTAGCCGCCAGCGGACGAACTGTTTCACCCCCGGATTGGGCCCCTTGGAGCCTCATGGGCGGGGGAGCGGTCGTGGTGCTGTACTCCTTTACCATTCCGCGACGTGTCGCCGCATAACGGAAAGACGAGGTCGCGAACCTTTTCTTCCCACGTTTCCTCCCATAAAGCACACGCAACCACGCCCGCCGGCCCTGGCGCGCAGGTTGTTTCTCGCCGCTAAGCCGTTTACCATGAAAAGGTTTACGGCATTTCCATGCCTCGTTTAGCGGCGGCCGGAAGGCCGCCCGTTTTCCAGTTTGATTCCTGAGGTGCATCCGTGGCAACAGTCGAAAAGCCCCGCACGAAGACCGAATTAGTCAGTGGCGCCGATATCTTGGTGCAGTCGCTGGTCAACCACGGGGTGAAGACGATCTTTGCCTACCCTGGCGGGTGCAGCATGCCGTTGCACCAGGCCCTCACCCGATTTAGCGACCGGCTGCGCACGATCTTGCCGCGGCACGAACAGGGCGGCGCCTTCGCCGCCCAGGGCTGGGCCCGCAGCACCGGCCAGGTCGGCGTGTGCATGGCCACCAGCGGCCCCGGCGCCACCAACCTGGTGACGGCGATCGCCGACGCGAAACTCGATAGCATTCCGCTCGTGGCCATCACCGGGCAGGTGCAGACGAAGGTGATCGGGTCCGACGCGTTTCAGGAGACGCCGATCGTCGAGGTGTGCCGCGGGATCACGAAGCACCATTATCTCGTAACCGACGTGAACGACGTCGCCCGCGTGGCGCGCGAGGCGTTTCTGATTGCGAC
>JBGSYU010000126.1:0-4339 GCA_041750715.1 Lacipirellula sp. | reverse complement strand
GCCGGTCGTATCGAGCACGTCGCCCGGCGGGCGCGTCGCGGCGACTTCGATATACTCGCCGGCCTTGGGGCTCAAGAGCACGCCGCGACTGCCGAGCTTTACGCCCAACAGTCCCAGGGCGCCCGCGTCGCGATACGCACTCACGATTTTTCGCGGGTCTTCCTCGCCCGTTTGCCGGCGAGCTTCCGCGAGGCTCGGCACATACAGGTCCAGGTGCGGCAGCACGGGCAGCAGCGGTTCCATCTCGCCGCCGTCGCCGGCCGCGTCGAGGGCCGTCTTGCAGCCGGACTTGCGAATCGCGGCGAGGACCTCCGGCAAATCACCGATGAGGTGCGGCAGCAGCGGATAGTAGCCCAGCAGCATCCATCGGCTGCGAGCAAACAACTCCAAGTGATCGAGGAAGGCGGCGCGATCGAGCAGCTTCGGCGCCCCCACGCAGTGCATGAAGCTGCGCTCGCCGCTGGGATCGATCAGTACGGCCGTCGTGCTAGTGGCGCCGGTCGGGTGCGTGAGCAATCCCTCGCTGATAAGTCCTTCGTCCGCATATCGCCGGCGAATCACCTCGGCCCAGGCGTCATCGCCGACATAGCTGAACGCCGCGACTCGCATACCGAGCCGAGTCATCGTGATGCCAGAGTTCGAGACGATGCCGCCGGTCGTCAGTGTGAGCGGGTCGGACTCCATGAGGAGCCCGCCGCCGATCGCCTTTTCGAGTTCGACGGGGCGAACCAGCACGTCGACGACGCACGATCCGCAGACGATGCAGTCGATGTCTTTGTTCATGTCAGTGCGATGTGGTGTCAAGTGTCATGATGAGCGTCGGCGCCATCCTGATTGGAGCGAAGGAGCTGGAGTCGCGTGACGAGTCAGATTCTTCGCTACACTCAGAATGACGAAGTAGCGTCAGGGCGCTATTCGGTAGGCTTCACACTCAAACGGATTGTCGCGATAGGCGTCGCCGCCGCGTTTCCAGATCACGGCCGAGCATAGCAAATACGCGGGGATGAACAACGGGCCCCAGCGTTCGTACTGCCGAACGTGGACATGTTCGTGGTCGCGGGCTAGATCGAGCGCGGCCGCGGTTCGGCCCAGAATGACGTGCCCCAAGGTCATGGCGATCGTGCAGCCACCGCCCGGCATAAGTTCGAGCAACGAGGGCAGAGCACCGCCATAGAACTCAACTGTGCCGTGGCGGCGGCGGATTCGACCGCCGCTAGCCAAGCCGAATGCGCCGAGGATCAAACCCAACGCCGACCAGGGCAGCGCCCATAAATAGAGCAGGGGCTTAATGAGCACTGAGCGCAACTGCACCGCCCCTTAAAATGGTATTCATGTAGAGGTCATCCTGAGCGCAGCGAAGGATCTAGCCTCGCATTAGGGCGCCAGATTCTTCGCTGCGCTCAGAATGACGAGTTTGGGTCGCGTGAGAGGAATCATCAACGAAAAAACAGCGGCGGAGAGGACCTGTAAGCCGGGTTTTGTCCGCGGCCCAAAGGTCGCGCGGCGATCATTCCTCTAGGACGGCAGTTGCCTGCCGCCTCCAGCAGCCTACCCGGGAGTCGTAACGAATCGGACCGATTCTGCCCCCTGTTTGGCCTTGCGTCGGGCGGGGTTTACCGAGCCAGGCGAGTCGCCTCGCCTGCTGGTGCGCTCTTACCGCACCGTTTCACCCTTACCGGAGAAGGCTGGCGGCTAGCGGCTGTCGGCCAGCGGCCAGACGAGTAGGTTTCATCCCACTGCTCTGGCCGCTAGCCGCAAGCCGCCGGCTGACAGCCCCCTCCGGCGGTTTGTTTTCTGTGGCACTTTCCCTGGTCTTGCGACCGGTGGGCGTTACCCACCGCCCTGTCCTGCGACGCCCGGACTTTCCTCCCGCTCAACCCTTGCAGGCTGGGCCGGCGATCGCCCGGTCCTCTCCGCACGCTGAACACTGAACAATTATGGTACGCGGGATTGGGTTCGCGGCCAAACCCTGCGAACTAGAAGAAGCGTAATAATCGCCGACAAAACTGCCGTCAACCACGGCCAGACAGCGAAAACTGGCTTTTGGAACGATTGAGGAATGATGACCAAAACGTACTGACACATCATCAGTAAAAACCAAAACAACGCGAAGTATGCAGGCGCAACGCAGATTATAGCGAGCTTGGCAACCATGTTTGGAACGACACTCTACCCGGCTATGAAGGTTCGACCCTGCCACGAATCGCGGCGAGCAAATTCCGCTTCGATCGCCCGCTTCACGGCCGGTTTGTCCAGACACCAACTCGGCCCGATAAAATAGTCCGGCGGGGCGTCGCCGCTGATGCGTTCGATGACCATCGTCGGCGGCAAAATCTCTAGGAAATCGACGATCGTGCGGACGTAGTCGCCCTTGCCCATGAGCTGCACCTCGCCTGCAGCGACTTGGTCGGCGAGGCGCGTGTTCTTCACGCAGTACAGGTTGTGGATTTTCACTGCGTCGATGTTCACGCGCGCCAGCTCCCGCGCGGTGGCCAGCATGTCGTCGTGCGATTCGCCGGGCAGCCCAAGCATCACATGGGCGCAGATCTCGAAGCCTCGGCCGCGGCTGCGCTCAACCGCGTCGAGGAAGGACGCATGATCGTGCCCGCGATTCATCCACTCTAGCGAACGGTCGTGCATCGTCTGCATGCCGTACTCGATGGAGAGATACGCACCCCCGGCGATCTCTTCGAGCAAGTCGAGCGTGTCGTTCGGCACGCAATCGCTGCGGGTGCCGATGGCGAGGCCGACCACGCGGGGGTGCGACAACGCCTCTTCGTAGAGCGGCCGCAGATGCTCCACTGGCGCGTAGGTATTCGTCGCCGGCTGAAAATAAGCCAAAAAATGTTGGCAGTTCTGGTATCGAACTTGCATCCGATCGATGCTTTGATCGATTTGCCCAAGAATCCCCGCACGGGGCAGCCGGCGGCTCGGGCTGAAGCTACGGTTATCGCAAAACGTGCAGCCTCCCTTCCCCACGGTCCCGTCCACGTTCGGGCAGGTGAAGCCGGCGTCCAGGCTTACCTTCTGCACCCGGCCGCCAAATCGCTGCCGCAGGAAGTGGTTATAGGTGTGAAAACGCAGGCCCGCCTCGCGCCACGCAAGCAGCGGCGGGTTCGTCGTAAGCGGTTTGGTTGACGGCACTTGCACGACTGCGTAAAGTGTACACGGGCCAAGGGAGGGCGCACCGCCGAGTCTACCGAGTAGGCGCCGGCGCCAGCGAGCGGGCGTCCCCAATTATTGATTCGGGGTTTCATCCTTACCAGTCATCTTTGGGGCATCACTCGCTTACCGCAAGAGTGTAACGCTATGTATGGTGAACTTATTCCTCAGGGCGGCGGCGATCCCATTCCGCTGCTCAAGAAGCAACTCCTGATCGGCCGGCGCGAAAGCTGCGACATTGTGCTGCGATTCGCCAATGTTTCGGCCCACCACTGCCAGTTGTTCATCAACGGCGGCTACTGGTACGTCCGCGATATGAAAAGTCGCAACGGCGTGAAGGTCAACCAGATCAAGGTCCAGGAAAAGCGGATCGATCCGGGCGACCAACTGTGCGTGGCCAAGCACAAATACGAGCTGATGTACTCGCCCAGCGATCTGGGGGCCATCGGGCCGCCGCCGGCCGATGACTTGCCGGCCGAGATCATGAACGAGTCGCTTCTGTCTCGAGCTGGCTTGCAGGTGCAGAAAATGGCGCCGGCGCGCGAACGTCGCAGCGATCCCAATTCGGTGAGCAAGCGGTACGACGTGCTGGACGACAGCGCGGGGCAGATTGATCTGCCGGATAAGCCGGTATGACGCTTCGCGGGCTGGCGGCTAGCGGCTGGCGGCTTTCGGCCAGACAGAATATGTGTGGCCTTTTACTCGCGCTGCCGCTCGCGAGTTCATCCTTTTGGCTGTTAGCCGCTAGCCGCTAGCCGCGAGCCCGCTATGGCCAAAAAAAAGCGTCAGGTTCGCGCCGACTTCCGCAAGAATCGCAATGTTCGCGCTCGCGATAAGAACTGGTCGCGCGGCGTCGATCCGACTGGGGCCGAGTTGGATGATGCTCAGACGCATGAGAGCGTTAGCGGGAAGGGGGCGCTAAGCCGCAAGCGGACGGTGGCCGGGGCGGAGATCGTCGAGGACGATTCCGGCGCCAGCGTGCAGTTGTCGATCGATCCAACGATCTGCCGGCTTGGGCGGGTGCTGCGGGTGCAAGGGCTGCACAGCGCCGTTCACCTGGACAACGGCGAGTTGCGGCGTTGTGCCACGCGGCGGCTGCTCAAGACGCTCTCTACCGATCAGCGCCACGTCGTCGCCGCCGGCGACCGGGTGTGGGTGCGGCCCGAGGGCGCCGACG
>JBGSYU010000125.1:0-2115 GCA_041750715.1 Lacipirellula sp. | reverse complement strand
GACGCCGAGTCGAACGACCTGCCGCCCTGGCCCGACGCCGAGCAGGAAGCTCCGCTGTCGGCCTCTCCCTTAATGCTGGCGCAGCACGCCGCGAACCTGGCGGAGCGGCTCCAGCAACGCCTCGCCGAAGTCGATCGCCGCGAATCCCGGCTCAATTCGCAAGAAGCTGAATTTGATTCGCGCATCCGCAACGCCCGCTTGTGGATTGACCACCGCGAGGGCGAGCTCAGCGAGCAGGAGACGCGGCTCATCGCCGGGGAACAGCAACTTGGCGAGCGACAGGAACTAGCCGCGGCGCAACTGGAACAGTCCGATGAGCTCGCTCAACGACTCAAAGAGTTGGCCGAGCGGGAACGCGCCGTCGCCTCTCGCGCGATGGAGTTGGAACTGGGCCTGACGGAACAACAAACCAAGATCGACGCCCTAGAGTTCGAAACCGCCGCCTGCCGTACGCGGCAACAGGAACTGGACCAGGCTCGACAACGCTGCGAAGGGCGGCAGCGGGAACTCGATCAGCGTGAAGCCAAGTTATACGTCGAGCAAGAACACGCCAGCCACGAACGGCTGGCCATCGATGCCCGTCAGTCCGAACTCGATGCACGCGAAACGAGGCTCGTCGCTCAGGACGGCCGACTCACCGAGTTCGAGCGGCGACTCGCAGAACAGGCCGGTGAAATCGAGCTCCAACGGGCTGAGCTGGATCAATCGCACGCCGCTCATAACGAACGAACGGTCGCATTCGCCGCCGACCAGCGGCGCCTCGAATTCCGCCAGCGAGAAATTGAAACGGCGCTCCTGCGATTCGAACGGCTCGGCATCGTCGAGCAAAAAATCGCCGAGGTTCAGCAGCAAGCGGATGAATTCGCGATGCGGTCCAACTACCTCGACGACGCCGAAGCGATGCTCGCCGAGCAGCAGATGCAACTGACCGAGCAGCAGCGGGAACTGGAACGCGACACACTGGCGTTTGAGAATCAGGTGACTCGCCAGCGACGCGAGGCCGCGTCGCAATCGCAAGAGACTCAATCGACGATCGACGAGCAGCAGCGTACGCTCGACGGGCGCGAGGCGCAGCTCGACCAGCGAGAGCAGGCCCTCGAGGAAGTGGCCCAGCAGCTTCGCGATACACAGCGCGAAGCCTTGGAGTCGCGGCTCGCCGCCGAAGAAACGTGGCTGCAATTGCAGGGCGTCCTCGCCCCGGCAACGCTCTCGAGATCTGTAGGCCAGGTCCGCAGCCGAATCACGGACCATTTTCGATTGGAATCGGAAGGCGTCCGCCGCCAGCGCAGCGAATTGGAAGCCGTTCGCCAGGAGCTTTCCGGTCAGCTTAACGCGTTGCAACACGAGCGGCAGGAACTTCAGCGCTGGTCGCAACTACGCGAGAAAGACGTCGAAGAACGGGCCGCCCGCCTGGTCGCCCGGGAGACCGAGCTTGACGCTCAACAGCGCACCTTCGAGGCGGAAGCGCGTCGCTGGCAAACGCAGCGCGGCGAATATCAACAAGAAATTCAGCGGCTCCTGGCCGAACTCCGCGGGACGTTCAAGGCCGCCGCGTAGGTACGCGGCTTTAGTCTACGCGGGTTTGACTTCGCCCGTCGCTGCTTCCGCAGCCGGCTCTTCGGACTTGTCGGCCCCCTCGGTCACCTCCGACTTTTTTGGAGAGGTCTCATCGCCAGGCGAGACGATTTCGGCAGCGTCCGTTTCGTCGGCCTGATCCTTCTCACCGGGCAGCTTGAATGGCCGCGGCTCCACCTTCTTGCCGGCCGTCGCTTGCCGCGCTTCGGCGACGATCGCCATGGCGCCCTGGATCTCGTCGCGGCTGAAGTAAGGTTCGCGCGTCGCGTTGCGCACGGTACCCGTCAACTTCGACGACAACGCTTCCCAGCTCACTTCGCTATTGAGATTCCAAACAGCCGCTTGCGCTGCGCCCGGCGGGAGGTCGCCATTGGCGTACGCGCCGACGATCTCGATGAGTGCTGGGTCTTTGATGAAGTTTTCAATCGGGCGAATCGCGTACGGCTTGCTGGACGACGGATCTTTTAAGCCGTGATCGAGACACAACAGCGGCACATCGACGCGAACGATTTTCTCCGGCGGAATATTGAACCCTCCCCC
>JBGSYU010000124.1:0-5179 GCA_041750715.1 Lacipirellula sp. | reverse complement strand
GCGTACGCCTCGGTGCCCGCGGCGCGGCGCGTTCGCCAGCGCGGCTCGCCGGTGCTGGCGTCGAGCGCCGTGACGAAGCTCTCGCCAAGATTGTCGTTGGCGACGATCACCAGATCATCGATGACCGCCGGCGAACCGCCGAATCCGTGCTTGAACTCCAACGGCCCCAACGGCCGCCGCCAAACTTCCCGGCCGTCGTGCGTCAGCGCCGCGATCATCAACGCATCGGGCGAGGCCCAGGTGAGGTAAACTCGCGCCGCATCGACAGTGGGCGTGCTTGACGCATAGCTATTGGCCGCATGCAGATGGTGCGGCGCCGACGTGAAACGCTCCGTCCAAAGCGTTTTACCGCTCTTGGCGTCAATCGCCACCAGCGCCAGCTCGCCGCTCGCCGGGTCGCCGGCCGTCACGAACAACCGGTCGTCCCAGCCCACCGGGCTACTATGACCCTTGCCCGGCAGGGCCACTTTCCATTCCAAATCATCCGCCGTCCAAACCGCCGGAAAGCTCACGTCGGCGGCCAAGCCGCTCCCATTGGGCCCGCGGAACCGCGACCAGTTTTCATCGGCAAACGTCGAGTCGAAGCGGCAAAGGACCGCCGCCGACAGCACGAGTACGCCTTGCCAAATCGCCGTGAATTTCTTCCCACTCATCGTTCGACCCCATACGTCTCGATCTTCCGGTACAACGTGGCCCGGCCGATCGCCAGCAGCTTCGCCGCGTCGGGGACGTTGCCGTCGCTGCGGCGCAGCGCTTCCAAAATCAGCTTCTTCTCCCACACGTCGATTTGAAGCGTGTCGAGCGAATCGCCGCCGGTGTCGCGCAGGCCCAAGTCGCGCGGCAGGATTTCGTCTTCCTCCGCGAGCACCACCGCGCTATCCAGCACATTGCGCAACTGCCGCACGTTGCCCGGCCAGCGGTAGGAGAGCAGTTTCGCCCGCGCCGCCTCGCTCAGCGCTAGCTGCGGACGCCCGCGCTCGCGGCGATAGTGGTCCACGAAAAAGTCGATCAGCAGCGCCAAATCGTCGTCTCGGTCGCGCAGCGGCGGCAAGTGCAACTCGAACACGCTGAGGCGGTAATATAAATCCTCGCGAAACTTTTTCTCCCGCACGAATACGGCCAGGTCCTGGTTCGTCGCGGCGATGACGCGCACGTCGACGCTCACTTCCTGCATGGCGCCCACGGGCAAAAACGGATGCCCCTCGAGAATCCGCAACAGCTTGGCCTGCCCCTCCAGCGGCAGCTCGCCGACTTCGTCGAGAAACAACGTCCCCAAATCGGCCTGCTGGAAAAAGCCGATGTGATCGCGGTCGGCCCCGGTGAACGAACCGCTTTTGTGGCCGAAAAGCTGGCTCTCCATGAGGTCCGCCGGGATGGCGGCGCAATTCACCGAGATCATCGGCCGATCCGCCCGGTGGCTGCCGCGATGGATCGCGCGGGCCACCAGCTCTTTGCCCGTGCCGCTCTCGCCGCGAATCAACACGCAGCCCGGCGCCCGGCTCACCTTTTCGATCTTGCTCTTCAGGTGGCGCATCGGCTTGCTCTCGCCGATCATCTCGTCGTATCCCGGCGAGGCGCTCACCAGCCGCTTAAAATCGCTCGCCAGCGAAATATGGGCGCGGGCCCGAACGAGCGCAATCACCACCAAATTCGCCACGGCGATGATGAAGTCGAAGTCCGACTGACGAAATCGTCCGTCTTCCAAGTAAACGTGAATCGCCCCGACAGTTTGCCGTTCGCCGTCGCGGCTCTTGCGGACCAGCGGCGCGCACACGGCGTCGGCGAAGTGCGCGACCTGCTTCGCCTCGCCGCCGGCCGCTTGGTTCGCGACCCACACCGCATGTCCTTGGCTCAGCACCAGCTCGGTGAGATTCTTGTTCAGCGTCACCCGGTTGGCGGCGCCCTGCGGAATAACGAGCTTCGGCTTGAGTTGGTCTTCATCGTCGACCCACAGGAACCCCACGACCGCCGCCTGCGTGCGGATTTTCAGCAGCTCCAGCGATACGCGAATCACTTCGTCCGGGTCGTCGCAGCCCAGCAAGCGAATCGCCAACTGATACAGCAGCACCAGCTCCTGCACCTGCTCCGGATTCGGCAGCGCGGCCAGCACCTCCTCGTTGCTTTGCCGGACGGCAATGGGCATGTCCTGCACGATCGTCTGCATCATGCTGGCGTCGTCGCCCTGCGCCGTCGCCGGGTCGGCTGAGAGGCGGAACTCGAACTCGTGCGATCCCAACCGCACCTTGTGGCCGTCGTCCAGCGCCGCGTCGTGAATCTTCTGCCCGTTAACGGTGGTGCCGTTGCGGCTGTCCTGGTCGCGAACGATCCACCGCTCGCCGTCCTCGCAGTGCAGAATCGCATGAACCCGCGAGCAGAGCGGATCGAGCAGCGAGATATGGCAATCGGTCCCGCGGCCGATCAGCGTCTCGCGCGACGGGTCCAGCGTAAAGTTCGTGCCCGAACGCTTGCCCGTGAGAATGGTGAGGTAGGCGTACACGGCGGTGGAAGTAGGTTGCTCGCGGCGACGTTGGCACGGGATAGTGCAACGTCAATCGTAACGAACGACGGAGTCATTGGAAACGCGCCACCGAAGCACCGAACGGGCCGCCTTGCCGCTGCCGGGCGCGTCAGCTAGACTTAAAGTCCTACAAGCGGCCGGCGCCGTCGTGCGCTCGGTGCTTTCGGGCTGTAGCTCAGTTTGGCTAGAGCGCTGCGTTCGGGACGCAGAGGTCGGAGGTTCAAATCCTCTCAGCCCGACTATTCTCCATTTTGAGCCGTTCGGCGAAAACGTCGAACGGCTTTCTCTTTGTGGCGTCGAGAGTTACGTCGCTCAAAGTACGGTTCAAACAAATCGCGTCGAGTAACTCGCGCCGAACGGCATTGTTTGAACCGCGCCAGATTTCCGCCGCGTTTTGCGTCCAGTCGAAGAGCGCCAGGGCGGAATCGGCCCGACCTGGGTCGATTTCACCAAGTTGGGCCAGCGCCTCGTCCGCCTTGGCCGCCTCAGACTTAAGTTCATTCGTCTTGGCGCCATAAACGACCTCCTCCACGGTGCCGGCGAGGTAGGCGTTGAGAAGGCGATTCTGCATGGCGGCCAATTCTGATTTCCGTTTGGCAAGGGCATCGGACTGCCGGCGCCGATAAGAGGTCAGATCGCTCACGGCCGCGCGAAGCTCTTTTCGGAACCAATCGGCGATATCCGGTGAGGCCATCCGCATGCTGGCTAGATCGTCAACGATCGCCTGCTCGAGTTCAGCGGCCTTCCACCGCACCCGGGGGTGGTCTGGGCCGGGATGGTTGTTGGCACATCGGTAGTAAAGATGTACGCGAGTGCCTCCGCCCCTAAGTTTGCGCTGGATGCGTTCGCCGGTAATTGATTGTCCGCAATATGTGCAGCAGAAAAGGCCGCCTGCCAGCGGGTGCTCGGGTTTCCCGGTCCTTCGATTCTTGCCAGTGAGAATCTCTTGGCAGGCGTCAAAAGTGGCTCGCTCGACGATCCGGCGCTGTTTGCCTGGAAACACCTGCTTGTTGCGTCGAAGCTCACCGATATAGAAGCGGTTGTTGAGAATGTACGACAAGGCCGTGCGGTTGAACCGTCGCTGACTCTTGCGGAACTCATGTCCTTCCTGTTCAAGCTGATCGGTAAGGGAACTGAACGTGTACCCGCCCGTTGAGTACAGATCGAAGATGCGAGTCACCGTTCGCGACTTCTCAGGATGTAGTTGGACGGGTTCGTCGCGGTCCTCGACGTTTACATATCCGAAGGGAGCGAGTCCCGTCGGCCATCCTTGTCGGACCTTCTCGTCGAGTCCCTTCAATACCTCCGATCGCAGATTATCGCTGTAGTACTGAGCGACGGCCGCCATCACGTTGAACGATAAGGCGCCGGCGGCGCCGGGTCCGAACTGATTGTCGACGAACGACAATTGGACGCCGCATGCGTCTTCCAACTCCTGCAGGCGAACGGCGTCCCGCATGTTGCGGCAGACTCGATCGAGCTTGTGGCTGAGAATCGCCTTGATCTTCTCTCGTTTGGCGCTGGCTTTCACCCACGCCATCATCTGATTGAAAGCCACCCGCTCGGCGCCTCGCTTGGCGGACTCGGCGACGACGAACTCTCGGGCGATGTGCCAACCGTTTGCTTTGGCTCGATCGCGGTTGAAACGAAGTTGTGCGTCGATCGAGTATCCTTCTCGCTGCTCGCGGGAGGATACCCGCGCCCAGATCACGACATTCATGACTCGTTGTTCTCCTCTGCGAGAAATAGAACCTCCGCGAGCCGACGGACGTTCATCACTATCTCGACAGCCTCATCTTGGCCAATCACGCGACCATAAGCTTTCGACCAGACGCGACGTGCTTCGGCGATCCGCTCGTCCGACAACCACTGCGTGGACAGCGGACGCATCTCGGCCGAATTGGGCTCAGGACCATGATGCCCGGCTTTCGCAGGAAATCCAGCCATTGAAGAGGAGGAATGCACGCAAGTTGTCCCCAAGGTATAGCCAGGATGCCACAGTCGGTCCCGGCCTCTACCGCTGGCTCCAATTCTCTGCGCCGATTGCGGACACGTCTCTGCTGAAAGGCATGCGCAGAGAAACTCATATGCGGCGCATGTCTGCGAACGCCCGCGCATCTTTCGCGCATGTTTGGCGCACATGCGGCGCATGCGACTTTCCGTGTCCTTGTTCCGTCGCTGCACAAACCTCGTAGCATGAATTAACTGGACACGCGACCGAGGTGGTTTCTTCCGGCCAGCAGTGATGCCGGCCTCATCGGTCGCCGCTATGCGGAGCAGTGTCGCATGGAAGGTGAAAGCCATTCCGATTCAGAGCATTTCCACGCCGAAGTCGCGTCCGCGCGCGCGGCAGCGGAAGTCTATGCGCGGAACGGCTGGTCCGTGATCCCGATCCCGCATCAACGCAAGAATCCCGGCTTCAAGGGCTGGGAGCAGATGCGTCTCACGTCGGAATCGCTCGACCAGCACTTCAATGGTTGTCCGCAGAACATCGGCGTGCTGCTGGGCGAGCCATCGGGCTGGTTGATCGACGTTGATCTCGACCATCTACGGGCCGTAGAGTTGGCCCCGCAATTCCTGCCGCCCACCTCCGCGATCTTTGGTCGCCCCAGCAAACCCCCCTCGCACTGGATTTATCGCGTCTCCGCGCCAGCGGCCACG
>JBGSYU010000123.1:0-3541 GCA_041750715.1 Lacipirellula sp. | reverse complement strand
GCCGCCGCCCGCGCCGGGCGGGCGACGGCGTCGTGCGGTCAGCGGCAGGCCTTGAAATGCCGGCGGAGTTCGCCGAGCGCGTCGATCTCGTTGAGGTCGTAGTCGCGACCCCAGGCGACCAGCGTTTCGACGGCGTCCCAGGGGCGCGCCGAGTCGACGACGAACGCGTCGCACCCGTGCCCGTCCCCGTCGATGAGCGTCATGAGGTCGTCGACCATTTCCATCTCGTAGTCCATCTGTCGTTCTCCCGTTGGGTGGTAATGTGCATGCGTACATCGCATGACACGACAGTTACCTCGGGTCGAAAACAACATCCAGCGGATGACGGGGAGAATCTGAAAGATTCTTCCGGCCCGTTTGCGGCGTTCGCCAGACGCGGGAAACCCCGCGTCATTTGCGTCACGAGCGTCATGGGGGGACGACTTGCACCCGCCGCCGCGTCATCGCCACGAAGGCTGCGTCTTGGCCTTGTGTCCCGATTCGTGCCGGCTGGCATCGTTCTGCATCCTTATCGCGGGGGCCATGACGCTACTGACGCACTTGACGCAGAACTGGAGGCTCGCGGCCGTGGCTGAGAACGATCCCGATCGACCCCGCCTATCTCCCACCGCGATGACGCTAACCGACGCGGCCAAGATTCTGTCGGCCGTTGGCAGCGCCAAGGTGACCGAAGCGATGCTCCGCGAGGACCTGGGCCTCGGCGCACCGGCCAATCCTGACGGCACGCTCAACCTAGTCCACTACGCCGCCTGGCTGGTGCGGGAGGTGGCGTGTGGCGATTGACCCGCGCCGCCTGCGACCAACCCAACTCGCTCGGCTGCTGAACTCGACCCCGCTCAGCGAGGTGATCAGCGAGCGACAACTGAACCGCCACCGCACACGCGCCGGATTCCGGATCGGGGACGGGCAGTCGGTCGATCTCTTCCGCTACGTCGCCTGGCTGATTCAGGTCCGGAACGAACCTCGGCCGGCGGACGACGGCGATCCTTACGAGACGCTAAAGGAACGAGCCCGCGCTCGGAACGCCGCGATCTCGTCGGCTGGCCGCGACATCGGCGACTTACCGGAAGTTCTAAATCCAGGTCGAAAGGCAAAAGCGGCAACCGACTTTCAGTACTTCTGCGAATGCTACTTCCCACAAACCTTTCACCTCGCATGGTCCCCCGACCATCTAAAAGTGATCGCCAAGATTGAAGAGGCGGTGCTGCACGGTGGGCTCTTTGCGATGGCTATGCCGCGAGGAAGTGGCAAGACGACCATCTGCGAGTGCGCCTGCATCTGGGCCGTGCTCAACGGCCACCGCGATTTCGTCTGCCTGATCGGCAGCGATGAAGGCCACGCGATGGACATGCTCGATTCGATCAAGATGGAGCTCGACGGCAACGAGCTGTTGCTGGCGGACTATCCCGAAGTGATTTACCCGATCCAGTCTCTCGACGGCATTGCCAACCGCTGTAGCGGCCAGTTGTATCTCGGCCAGCGGACCCACATCGGCTGGACCGCCAAGGAGATCATTCTGCCGACGATGCCCAACAGCCCGGCGAGCGGCGCGATCATCAAGGTGGCCGGCATCACCGGTCGCATCCGCGGCATGAAGTACAAACGGGCCGACGGCAAGACGGTGCGCCCGTCGCTGGTCGTTCTCGACGATCCGCAGACCGACGAATCGGCCCGGTCGCTTACTCAGTGTGCGACCCGCGAAGCAGTGCTTGCCGGCGCCGTGCTGGGCTTGGGAGGTCCAGGGAAAAAGATCAGCGGCATTATGCCTTGCACCGTCATCCGCCCTGGCGACATGGCGGACAACATCTTGGATCGCGATAAGCACCCGGAGTGGAACGGTGAGCGGACCAAGATGGTCTACTCGTTCCCCGCCGACGAGAAGCTTTGGCAGCGGTACGCCGAGATTCGGGCTGAGAGCCTGCGCAACGGCCTTGGGATCGCGGCCGCCACCGAGTTTTACCGGGATCATCGTGACGCAATGGACGAGGGCGCTGCGATCGCCTGGCCGGAGCGATTCAACCACGACGAGCTCTCGGCCATCCAGCACGCGATGAATCTTAAGCTGCAGGACGAAGCGGCATTCTTCGCGGAGTATCAGAACGAACCGTTGCCGGCTGATGCGGGCGAGGACGAGGACCTGTCAGCCGAGGCGATCGCTGGCAAGGTCAATCGTATCGAGCGAGGAGTAGCGCCGCTCGGCGTCGACCACGTCACCGCGTTCATCGACGTGCAGCAGGCGCTGCTGTTCTACGTCGTCGCCGGCTGGGAACGTGACTTCACTGGCTATGTGCTCGACTACGGGGTGTTTCCCGACCAGCAGCGGCCTTACTTCACGCTCCGCGATGCACGGCACACGTTGGCCGCCGCGACCAAGGCGACTGGGCTCGAAGGATCGATCTACGCCGGCCTGGAACAACTAACGCAGTTGCTGATTAACCGCGAATGGCGGCGCGACGACGGCGCCCACCTTCGCATCGAGCGATGCCTGATCGACGCCAATTGGGGCAACTCGACCGACGTCATTTATCAGTTCTGCCGGCAGTCGGCGCACCCCGGCGTCGTCATGCCGAGCCACGGGCGGTTCGTCGGCGCCTCAAGCCAGCCATTTTCGGAGTACAAGCGTCGGCCCGGCGATCGGGTGGGGCACAACTGGCGGATTCCCAACGTGCAAGGCAAGCGTGCCGTCAGACACCTCGTCTTCGACGCCAACCACTGGAAGACCTTTATCTATTCGCGGCTCTCGGTGCCGATGGGGGATCGCGGCTGTCTGTCACTCTTTGGCGACAAGCCGGACCGCCATCGGCTGTTCGCCGAGCATTTGACGGCAGAGTATCGCGTCCGAACCGAAGGGCGCGGGCGGCAGGTCGACGAGTGGAAACTACGTCCCGAGCGGAGCGACAACCATTGGTTCGATTGTCTCGTCGGGGCTGCGGTGGCGGCTTCGGTCCAAGGAGCCGTCCTCGACGGGACGCAGGCGACCGGGCTGGTGAAGCGTGAGCGAGTTAGTTTTGCGGAGGTCCAGCGGAGCCGCCGTCGATGAAGCCAGCCATGCCTCCGCGGTCGGAGCGCGGCATCTGCTGTCCGCAGTGCGGCTGCCGCCACTTCTATACCACGCATACGGAGCCGATGCGCGACTCGCGCATCCGACGCCGCAAGTGCTGTCGCCACTGCGGCCGCAAAATCGTGACTTACGAAGCCGCGCCATCCGGTGATTCGCCGCGCGATTGCTAGATGTAGCACAACTCGGGCCTCTCTTGGCTTTCTTCCGTCATCACGCTGCTGGACCGGGTAGGTCAACCAATAGACGGGCGCGATGCGCGCCAGCAATAAGAGGCGCGCTCCGATGGCCGAACTTGACGAAACGATTCGCCAAAACGCCGCCGGACCCGCCAAGGCCGCGGGCGACGCCGGCTCGGTCGAACAGCACAAGCTCACCGATCAGATCGAGGCGGACAAGTACCTGGCCTCCAAGCAGGCGGCCAAATCAAAACGCCGCGGCCTCGTATTCAACAAGCTCGTTCCCCCAGGGGCTGACTGACTG
>JBGSYU010000122.1:0-10102 GCA_041750715.1 Lacipirellula sp. | reverse complement strand
CCTCGGCCTCGGCCTGCGCCTGCTGCAGCGCGGACTTGAGCACCAGATCGTTTGCCGCTACTCGCATGCCGCGGCCGCCGCCGCCGGCCACGGCCTTGATCAGCACGGGAAACCCCACCTCGTGCGCAAACCGCAGGGCGTCGTCGGCGTGCTCGATGATTCCAGCGCTCCCCGGCACGACCGGCACGCCGGCTTTTTTCGCTAGCTTGCGTGCGGCGTCCTTATCGCCGAGTTGAGCCATCGCCTCCGGCGACGGACCAATGAAGTCGATATTGCAACTGCGGCAGATCTCGTTGAAGTGAGCGTTTTCAGCCAGAAACCCATAGCCTGGGTGGATGGCTTGCACGTTGCCGACTTCGGCGGCGCTAATCACGTTGGCGATGCGGAGGTAGCTATCGGCCGCTTTGGCGGGGCCGACGCAATACGCTTCATTCGCGAGATCGAGATAGTGGGCGCCGCGGTCCGCCTCGCTGAAGATGGCGACCGTCTCGATGCCCAACTCGCGGCAGGCGCGGATGATCCGCAGCGCAATCTCACCCCGGTTGGCGACTAAGATTCTCTGGTACATGGCGGCTCGGCTAGCCCTTCTCGACGCGGAAGAGCTTCTGGCCGTACTCGACCGCGGCGCCGTTTTCGACCAAGACGGCGACGATCTTGCCCGCGCATTCCGCGGGGATTTCGTTGAACACCTTCATCGCCTCGACGATGCAGACCACCGTTTCATGGCCGACCTGATCGCCGATTTTCACAAACGCCGGTGACTCTGGGCTCGATGAGAGGTAGAACGTGCCGACCATGGGGCTGATGATGAATTGACCAGGGGCAGCTTCGGACGCAGCAGTCGTTGGCGCCCCGGGGGATGGGGACGGCGCCGACTGGACTTGGGGGCTCGGCGCCGAGTGCATCGGCGCGTAGCCGCCAGGGACGACCACGGGGTCCTGATCTTTGCGAAGGCGAATCCGCTGTTCGGCCTGCCGCAAGTCGATTTCGGCTAGCTCGAACTCCTGCATGAGCTCGACGAGCCGGCGAACGCGACGGACGTCGAACACGTCGTCGGGATTCGATCCACTACTGCCCATAACATGCGTCCCCTGCTGCGTTGCGCGCTATTGGTCCGGCGGCCCTAACCGATCAGACACTCGTCCAATTCCTTCGGAACCGACGTGAGAACCTCGTGCCCCGCGCGGGTCACGAGCACGTCGTCCTCGATGCGAATTCCCCCCCCGCCGGGAATGTAAACGCCCGGTTCAACGGTCACGATCATACCTGGCTTAAGCTCTCGCGTCTGACCCTGGGCGAGCCGCGGGGCCTCATGAATTTCAAGACCAACGCCGTGCCCCAGGCCGTGGCCGAACTGTTTTCCGTAGCCGGCCTCTTCGATGACGGTGCGAGCCGCACGGTCGACCGCTTCGCAGGTCGCTCCCGGGCGGATCGCGTCGATCCCGGCCAACTGCGCTTTTAACACAACTCCATACAGCTTACGGAGTTTGGGCGAAATTTTAGCCGTCGCCAGCACCCGCGTCAAGTCGCTCATGTAGAGTCCTTCGTTCACGCCCCAGTCGATGAGCGTGAAGTCTGACTCGCCGATCCGGCGTCCTGTGGGCCGGGCGTGCGGCAGGGCCGCTCGCGGTCCGACCGCGACGATGCTCTCGAAACTCATCCGCTTGGCCCCGAACTGGCGGGCCTGGTATTCCAGTTCCGTGGAGACGTGTTGCTCGGTCATGTCGGGCGTAAGCTTGGCCCGGACCACCTCAAAACACCGGCGGGCAAGATCGCAAGCCCGGCGGGTGCGGTTAATTTCATCCGTGTCCTTGATCAGGCGGAGTTCTTCGACCCACCCGGACGTGGACATAAGCTCGGCCTTGGGCAGCGCGGCGGCAAGGGCGTCGCGGAGACTGACTGTCATCGAATCGGCCTCGACGCCCAAGCGGCCGACCTTGGCCCTTTCCAGCGCCTTGGCCGTGAAATCAAGCATTTTCGTGCCGGGGGCGCGAATGGCAAGGTCGAGGCCTGGGCACTCCTCTTCCAATTGGGTTGTGTAGCGTTGGTCGCTGAGGAGTACGTCGCCAGTCGGCGTAACGAGCAGGTAACTATCGTCCCCGGTGAAACCGGTAAGGTAGGTGACGTTAATGAAGTTCGTAATCAGCAGGGCGTCGAGGCTGTCCTGCTTCAACTGGCGGCGGAGCTTGGTGCGACGTTCAGACATGGCAAGGAGGCCGTAGGATTTGGGAAGGTGTGGGGTAGTATCGCGAAATGTTAGGGCGCGGGACAGGCCGGCTCGTTTGGCGTAGAATCTAGGTCCGGCTCCGCCGCTGCGGATTCGTCAGGACCGCAATCGACCATCGTACCTACCGTCTACGGACCACAGCCTACCGCCTTCGCCTATGTTCCGCGTTACCCGTGAGATTGAGTTTTGCTACGGCCATCGGCTTCTTAATTACGACGGAAAGTGTCGGTACCTTCACGGGCACAACGGCACCGCCGTTATCGCCATCGAGGGAGCCGAGCTAGATCACCGCGGGATGCTGGTCGATTTTTCCGACATCAAGACCGCTGTGAGCACCTGGATCGACGACAACCTCGACCACCGTATGCTGCTGCACCGCGACGACCCGGTCGTCCCGATGCTGCAGGAGATGGGCGAACCGCTGTACTTGCTCGACCAGAATCCAACCGCGGAAAACATCGCCCGACTTATTTATGAGCAAAGTCGTCAGCTCAACCTGCCCGTCCCCATTGTTGAAGTGAGACTCTGGGAGACGCCCAAGTGTTTCGCAACCTATCGGCCTGACTGAAGGTTCGCAAGTCGTTGCTCGTAGTCGTCTGTAGAACTGCAAAGTTACTGGTGCGCGGTCATTCTGAGGTACTCCGAAGAATCTGGCCAGACCCTTCGGAGTACCTCAGGGTGACGGCTTCCGGATTCGCAATTCCCCTACCGTAATCGTTTGAGGTGGTCATGCTGAAGCGCGCGCATCGTCTAATTCTGATGTCACTAACCGCGGTTAATTTTGGCCATTTGACCTGTCGGGGCGAGACGTCCGGCGACGACGTGGTCCGTACTGGCGGCGGCCTTACAGAACTGGACGGCTATATCTCGAAACCCGATTCGGCTTTCGCCTGGAAGATCGTGGCGCGCCGCGAAAGCCGTCTCGGCATGGAACTGGTCATTGATCTTACGTCGCAGCGTTGGCGTAGCGCGGAAGAAGTGGATCGAACGGCGTGGAAGCACTGGCTGACTGTGGTCATTCCGCACGGCGCTACATCGGACGTGGCCTTACTGTTCATTTCCGGAGGCGTCAACGGCGGCGAGACGCCCAAGGGCGCAAGTCCGCGAATGCAAGCCATCGCACGGGCTAGCGGCGCCGTCGTCGCGGAGCTTGGCATGGTTCCGAACCAGCCGCTGACGTTCACCGACGGCGTGCCTCGCAAAGAGGACAGCTTGATCGCGTACACATGGGACCAGTATCTCAAGACGGACGATCCAACGTGGCCTGCGCAGCTCCCGATGACGAAATCGGCAGTGCGGGCGATGGACGCGCTCCAGGCGGCGCTTGCCGCGGAGGCGAATGCGCCGGCGGTGGAGCGGTTCGTGGTAGCCGGCGGATCGAAACGCGGCTGGACGGCGTGGCTTACCGCGGCCGTCGATCCGCGCGTCGTGGCGGTAGTGCCGATCGTAATCGATCTCTTGAACATCGATGCGTCGATGCGGAATCATCATGGCGTATACGGGTTCTGGTCGCCGGCGCTGCGCGACTACGTGAAGTTCGGCTTGCCGCAGAAAATGGACGACCCTGAATATCAGCGACTGCTCGCGCTCGTAGATCCTTATACCTACCGTGATCGGCTGACGATGCCCAAGTGTATTATCAACGCCAGCGGCGATGAATTCTTTACGCCGGATTCGTCGCGGTTTTACTTCGACGACATGCCGGGCGAAAGGCTGCTGTGGTACGTGCCTAACGCGGGTCACGCGCTCAACGCAAGCGTGATGGACACGATCATTGCGTTTTTTACTTCTATTGTGTGCGACTTGCCGCGACCGAAGGTTACTTGGGAGTTGACCGCGGGCGACGCCTGGCGAGTCACTTGCAACCCGGCGGCGAAACGCGCCGTGTTGTGGCAGGCGACCAACTCTGAAGCCCGCGATTTTCGCGTCGCGTCGATTGGAAAGGCTTATTCGGCGACCGATTTAACTGCCGTCTCGCCCGGCGTGTACGTCGGCGGCGCCGCGGAACCAGCCGAAGGGTTCACTGCGTTCTTCGTGCAACTGGAGTTCGACGTCGGGGCGGCGAAGCCGCTGTATGTATCGACGCCCGTGTGGGTCACGCCGGACGCCATTCCGTTTGCAGCGAAACTGCATGAGACAGATCGCCCGAGCGGCGCCATCGAGGTTCTCCAGCCTCAATGACTCGGGGCCGACGTCCACAATAACAGCCCCTATCGCCCCGTTCGCGCGCATGCAACTGCTTGCTGCGCGACCGCACTGAACGGTGTCGGCCCAAGGTGCGTGCTTGGCGCCTGTTCGCGACGGCGACTAAACGACCGGGGCTAATTCGCGTGCATCACCCTGTCGGCCGTCACGCCAGAAGCCTTTACTTGCTCGAATACGCCACCAAAAAGCCATTTCCCGCCGACGTCGTTTTTTGGCATAGGTAGTTCGACTTCTCCGTCGATCGGAGCGTGGGTGCGACAACGTGTCGTCATGAGTCTTGCTAGCGAATCAACGAACCAATTCATCACCGGATATAAAGTTTGCTCCGACCGGTACTCGTCTCAGAACGTCGCATCCAACGCGTGAGGCGATTCGTAACTACTGATGACAATGGCCTCAAACCAACGACCGGCATAATGAGTCGCTCCTGACCTCTGGCGTTTTCTACGCCGTTCGACGGCAAATCGACGCACGCACGCTTAGCGTTCAAAGCAATATCTTGCCGTCGGCTAATCTCGAACGCTGACGCGTCTATCGCTCGGCCAAACCAATTCCCATCGAATTGTGTCGCGCCGCTAAGATTACCGAAATTTGCGAGGACACGATCGCTCCTCGCCCCAATCAGCACGGACGCTTCTTAACTCGTTAAAATTTTTTGGAGCAATTTGTATGTCACTGTCCTCTATGGAATCTTCCAACGACGTCTCGCCGGTTGTCGACGCTGACACCTGCCGGACGGAGCAGACGATCGGGCGACGCGGGTTTTTTCGCGGCGGCGCGATCGCCGCGGGCGGCCTGGCGCTGTCGACTTGCCTGAGCGATGAAGCACACGCCGCGCCTGCCGGACCCCGCCAGCAAATGGCGCTGCTGCGGCGGCACGAAAATGACCACGTCGTATTCCTGGAAGGCGCACTGAACGCGCTCGGCGCGGGCGTCAAACGTCCGCGGCCGACATTCCAGGGCCTCGTGCAGCCGAATCTCAACGCGTTTCTAACGACGGCCTTGGCGCTTGAGAACACGGGCGTCGGCGCCTATCTGGGGGCCGCTCCGGCCATCTTCGATCCGGGCTATCTTGCCGCAGCTGGATCGATTGCGCTGATCGAAGCTCGGCACGCCGGATTTCTCAATGGCTTCCGATCGCGCCCCATGACGCAGAATCTGTTCAACCAAGAGCTTTCATTCGAGCGGGCGTTTACGGTAAGCGAAGTTGTCACATCGGCCGGCCCTTTCATTGTCAGTCTGAACGACGGGAGTAGCTCGCCCACGGCCGGCAATGGCAGCCATCCGCTCGACTTTAGCAGCACGCGGTCGGCTGGCAACGACGTCGACATTCTCAATTTTGCGCTCGCGTTGGAGTACCTCGAGCAGGAATTCTACGACGCGAACGTGTTTAACTTTTACGGTGTGTAATTGGCCCGCGATCCCACACACCCGTGTGATTTCGACTAGGGTCATCCGCCTCCCCTTTTGACAAAACCCCGTGTGAGACCATGATATGAAGCGATCGATCGTACTATTCGCCGTCTTAATAATTACAAGCACGACGGCCCGAGGCGAACCGCTGGTTGCGCTGACGCTGACGAACGACCTCGTGAGATTCACTAGCAACAATCCTGGGGGCGCCACTACGGTCGCCATCACGGGGCTAACTGCGGGCGATCAGCTCGTAGGAATCGACGTGCGGCCCTTTAACAACGTGTTGTACGGCGTCGGCACTCAGTTCGCCACGGATGGCACGAGCACCGGCGTCGCTAGGATCTACTCGATTAATCCCGACAGCGGCGTCGCGATCCTCGCGTCGACTTTGGCGGCCGATCCGGCGGATGCGACGGCGCCTACCCCGTTTTCGTCGCTTTCGGGCTCGTTCTTCGGGGTCGACTTTAATCCAGTCGTCGACCGACTGCGGGTGGTTAGCGATCTCGGTCAGAACCTGCGAATCAACGTGAGCAACGGCCTGACGCAGCTCGATATACCGCTGGCCTATGCAGGCGCCGACGACAACGAGGGCTCGCCGCCGCAAGTGGTGGCGGCAGCCTACACCAATAGCGTCGCCGGAGCCACGTCGACGACGCTGTTGGATCTGGACGCCGCTTTGAGCGTGCTCGCGGATCAGACGATGGCCAACAACGGCACTTTGAATACCCGCGGCATCACGACGTCGAGCGTATTCGCCGACTCCGGGTTCGACATCTCGGGCACGAGCGGCATCGGCTATGTCGTGCTGGACGGTATTACCCTGGCGTCGATCGACATTGCCACGGGCGAAGTCACGGAATTGGGCTTGATCAACACGATTGGCTCGATCGGCGGTTTGGCGGTGTTGGTGCCGGAACCCGCCAGCGGCGCATTGATCGCTTGGACGGCTCTGATCGGCCTGCTGCGGTTTCGCCGCAGAGCCTTCCCAGTCGCTTTAAGGATCGGATAACCAAACGAATGAAAGCCTCCGGCTCTGTCGGGGGACTGTCTTGGGACACAGCACCTCTGACGCGATCCCCCGGCAGAGCCGGAGGCTTTCAGTTCATTTGGCATGCTGAACCACCATAGCCGCTCGCGCCGCGAGTGTGCAAAAAAGCGAACCCCGCTCGGACGCGATGCGTCCAAGCGGGGTTCTTGCGGATGGGGATTCTCAATTTGTCAAACCCGTACGACCAGGCGCCTACGAGGCGACTACCAAGTGGCGTCGAGGCTGACGAGGGCGCCGTGGTAGAAGGCTTCGCCTTCGGAGTCGATGCCCGGGCCTGAAACGAGGTTCGAGAGGGTGATCTGATCGGACGCAATCGCCACGCCCTCGATCCACAGCAGCTGGTAGCCGCCACGGAGGGAGAGGTGATCGGTCAACGCGTACGACCCGGTGAACGCCACATCGCCGACGAAGGCGACCTGGCCGACGCTGGCGCTGCCGGCGAAGTCCGGGCCGGGCGTCTGCAGCGAAAAGCTGCCGTCGGCGTCGTTGCCGTAGACGCCCGCTTTGACCCAAGCGTTGGCCGTGATGGGCCCGCCGTTGCGGAACATGTTTGCGTCGGCGCCGATCTGGCCGCCGTAGAGATTGTTGTCGGTATCGAGGCGGAAGTTAACCGGCGAGCCGAGGATGTCGGCGTTCGCCGTGATGTCTTCGTTCAACTCGAGCCAGCGGAAGCCAATCAAGAAGGTAATCGAACGGTTGACCGAGCTGCGAAGGTTGACTTCGGCGCTGTTCAAGCGGGAATTGTAGACCGCGTCGACCGTCACGGCGTTGAGGTTGTTCCATTCGGGAATATTGCCGAAGCCCCAGTCGTCCGAAGTGTCCCACGACTGCTGGTCTTCCCACTCGAGCCCGCCGAAGAAGCGCGACTCGATGCTGCGACCGCCGTCTAGCCAGCGAATGAGCGAGAGATCGACGCCGCCGCTGGTGCCGAAGTCGAAGGCGTCGCCGAAACCGTCTCGGTCGCCGCCGGGTCTACGGTCGGCAATAAATCGGGTGCGGTCGTTGCGGTCGCGTTGGAGAATGACGGCGCCGCCGCGGAACGTCCACAGGGGGCCGCAGCCCGCACCGCACATGTCGCCGCAGCAGGGGTCGCCCGAGCAGCTATCGCCGCAGCAGTCGCCGACGGAATCGCAGCACGAGCCGGCGCTGGCCGCATGAGTTTTCGCGGCGGCGGCCGGCACAGCCGCTTCCGGTTCGAGCATCGACGCGAGCTCAATCGGCTGCATGCCGAGGGCTTCGTCAAACGTGCCTGGAGAGCTCATCTCGCCGCCGAGGTAACCGGCGGCTTGCACGGCTCCTCCCATTGGCAAAAGCGAGGCTGCGAGTAAGAATCGCCACGTAGTTTTCACGGCCCGACCTCCCTGTCAGAGAAAATGTGTGATCCGCCTGATTCTTCTTGAAGCCACTTGGGGCTGTCTCAAGCAGCATCGGCAGGCCAACCGACGCGCGGCGCAGAATGTTCGGCGGCACGCGCCAACCGACAGGACCGGGGCGAGCGGATTTTGCGGGCGGGATTGCCCGACCGGCAAAGTTTGCCAGAAGGAGCCGGCTGTCCACCATGCCATGGCCAGCGTCTATCGGCGAGCGACGGCTCGGCGCAGCAGGAAGCGTCTTAACGGGTTGATGCCGCCAACGACGTGGGTGCAAATGGAGCCGGGTTCCAAAAAGCGGTTGAGCACTTCTTGGGCCTGGTCCATCGTCAGCGATTCCAGGCCAGCAAGGTACATGCGGTCGCTTGCCGCATGATCGGCGTGTCTGACGCCACGGTAGGCAAGAAATTGCGCCATTTCCGCCGCGTCTTCCGTAAAGACCTCGAATTCACGCCGAAGGCGCCGCTTCGTGTCGGAGAAGTGAGCCTCATTCAGCAGTTCGCTGCGGAGATTCTGAGTCTCGTCTAGGATAATTGACACGGCGGTGAGAGCAGCGGCGCGGCTCACATGCGCGGTGGAGACCACGGTAGACACGTCTCCGACAAGACTGTCGCCGGAGTGGACGTAGTACGCCAATCCGCGCCGCTCGCGCAGCTCTCGGTAAAGCCTCGAGTGCGGGCCGCCGCCGAGAGCGTCGGCAGCCATTCTAGCGACGATGCTCGTGGGCCAATCGGCGCCGATCGTTCGGCTCCAGACGCCAACGACGCATTGTGGCGAGCGGAAAGGGGTACAAGTCGCCGGCGCGTGCCAGCTAGACTGGATGCGCGGTTCAACGGAGGCGCGCGAATCGGCCCACTCGACCCCAAACATGCGGCGGACATCCTCCTCGACTACTGCTTCAGGCCGGGAACTTACCACCGCTAGGCAGGCGTTGGCGGGGCAAAGGCGCTCTAAACGAAACCGCTCAACATCCGCCGTCGAAATGCGGTTGATCCGTTCCAGCAAGCCGGCTGCTCGCAAGTTCCAGTTCCGGTCCCCGCAAAGCCGATTGGCGAACCGGTCGCGGGCCGCATCCCAGGGATCGAGCGGAAACAGCTCGTGCGCGAGGATGCGCTTTTCGTGCTGGAGCTGCGAATCGGTCGGCGAATCTCGGCAAAGCATTCGCGAGAGGATCGCCAGTAGTTTTAGTTCAAGATCGGCGTGCCCGGACGCGATGAACACGGTGCGATCTGGACCAGCATAGGCGTTGACATAAGCGCCGGCGCGCGACGCTTGCTCGACTAAATCCTGCGTCGATCCGCAGAAGGCCAGATGTTCTGCAAGGTGAGCCAAGCCGGGCAGGCCGTGCGGATCGTCGAGATGGCCGGAGCCAAAGGCCAGAACCGCAGCGAATTGCTGCGAATGGGGCCGGCTGCGCGCGATGACGCGTAAGCCGTTGGAAAGACGATCGGTCGCGCGGTCCGGCTCGAAGCAGGGTGAATTCATTCGCGAGGTCAATCTATCACGTCAGCCCAGTCGCAATTTCATCGGGCGGAACGTCCGTTGAAGCGGGTCGAGGACCAAGCCGAGGATTTCGAGCGCAATGACGCCCAAGAGCGGCTCGTCGCCGGGGATGCCAAGGACCACTGGCGAGTGACGCTCGTCGCCGAGGTGTTCGAGAACGTGGCGGCGGCCCAGTCGCTCGCCGCGAATTGGCGAAGCGACTACAACCACCAGCGGCCCCATAGCGCTCTTGGATATCGCACGCCGGCCGAATTCGCCGCCGGTTGTGCTGCTTCCGCTCCGGCTGCGCCTGCGCTCCAGCAGCACAACCGACTTCCTGCGGAAGGCTTACCT
>JBGSYU010000121.1:0-3003 GCA_041750715.1 Lacipirellula sp. | reverse complement strand
CATTCCCAGCGCGTCGTCATGTAGCTGATCGCGCCGCGCAGCTCGTGCTTGGGACGCAGCGCCGCGAGCTGATCCTCCAGCCAACGCTTGAACTCCTCCAGCAGCGGACGCGAACGAAGTTGGCGCTGGTGATGACGGTCTTCGTCGGACAATGCGCCCAACTGATCCTCGATGTCGAACAAACGCTGAAAGTAGCCTAGCGCCGTGGCGGTTTGCTCGGTCGGCCCCAGCGCGTGCAACTCTTCGAACTTGCGACGCGCATGCGCATGGCAACCCGCCAGCCGAATCCGGCCTTGGGTGTGGGGTTGCAGAAATTCATAACCGATGTAGGCGTCGGAGACGAGGATGCCCTGGAAGTCGGCGAAGAACCTGGCGGGTCCAGCCCGAGCACGACTTTCGGTGAACGAGAACGTCGTGTAAGGATGGCGCCGGTCGCCGAGCACGGCCCACAGGTACGTCGTGGAGGTTTTGCCCTGGCCGGGAAGGAGCATCTTGACCGGCGTCTCATCGGCTTGCACCACCGGCGAGAGCAAGGCCAGGCGCCGCATCCAATCGGTCAGCGGGGTCAGCGCCTTGGCCAGACGGATCATCCAGCGGCACTGCGTAGCGCGATCGATCACCAGGCCGCTACGGGCGAGAATCTCCTCCCGCCGATAATAGGGTTGATGGTCCGCGAAGTGGCCCACGGCCAGATCGGCCAGCAGGGACGGCCCGGCAAAGCAATTCAGGATGCGTGGGGTGCGCGGCGCCGACACCATCTGTGTCTGCGTGGCGTCTTCGTTGTCAACGGCCCAGGTTTCGACGAATTCTTCCACCACCAGCAGCCGCGGCGGCTCCCACTCGACCCACTCGCCCGTCTTCTTCAGGAAGCGCCGTCCGGGGCGGCCGCGGAGGTGCTCGGGGATGTCTTCCTCTTTCAGTTCCTGCACGCGCTGCTCGCGTGGCAGCCCCTGGCACTCAGCGAGCGTGTTCGGCAGTGCGGCGTCGTGAGACATGGGCTTCCTGCATCCATCGGCAACGTGACTTCCACCACGATGCACGCGATTATGCACATGCCCGCCGATCGCGCTAGCCCCCGGGCGGCATTTTTTCCAAAAAGCGTCGGCACGGATCAGCCCGCCTGTTGGTAACGTCGGCGACGCTTCGCCGAATGCAAGTCGATGCCGTGGCGGTTGATGAACGCGAACCAGTGCCCGGAGGCCGGGTCCTGCTCAAGCACCGATTCGGCCAGCTGACAGAGCCCGCGGAAGCTCTTGCGCATATCGACCGGCTCGGTGAACAGAAACACGCGCGTCTGGTGAGTCAAGTTCAGCACGACTGCACCCCCAGCACGGCGAGCAGCGCACGCAGCGCGTCGGCATCGAATTGCGGCGGCACGTGGATCCGCAGGCCATTGGGCAGAGCAACTTCAAAGCTTGGTTGCCGTGCCAGGGATGCGGGCGGAGCGAGCTCGATGGGAATGAACTTGCCGGCGACTTCTTTACGACCCCCGGCCGCGAGCTTTCGCCGCCAACTGAAGAACGACGCCGGCGAAACTTCCCGCTCACGGCAAAACGCCGAAATCGAAAGACCGCTCGCCGCCTGATCCCGAATTACCTGCCGCCAGTACCGCTCTCGCTCCGAACTTCGTCCAGCCATCTTCCGCCTCCATCGCAAACCCCAGGAAATCACCCAGAATAAGCAACGCGCGAAGACGGCAGGTTATGTAGCGCTCACGTACCAAGACCTCGCCCGCGCCCGCGGCGGAATGTGGTATCGCCAGGCCGCCGCAAAGCTCACCGGGCTGGCGAAAGCGAAGGCCGAACAGCGGATTGCCACGACGCGAGAGCTAGGAACAGCCGTTTTTTCATTAGAAGTGCCGTTTGCGAAAGAACACGACCGTCTGCACATTACGTCGGCAGTGTATGGCATAGGGTCGCAAGTCCGTAGCCCGGCCCGTGAGGGCCGGGCATTCGAGCGATCGCGGGCCTTGTGCGGCGTATGGGGGCGATCCTTCCCGGCCCTGACGGGCCGGGTTACGAACTGGCGGTCCTTCGGACCTGCGGCGAGCCTTGGCGCAGCGAATCTATTCCCTTCGCGCGTGCTGCGCACGCCTAGCCGATTTTGGCAAAATCGGCCTACTGCTTGGTCAAAGCCGAATGTTCGGGTCGCGATTTTGTAGTGGAGCGGCGCAAGCCGCCCGGTAAGTCCAATACATGTCTCGCTTCAAACACCGGAGGGCTTGCGCCCTTCCGCTTCAATACTAAAATTCGAAATTGACAAGGCACTACTTTCGCGCACACATCGTCCAATGCCGGTCGCTGGTCTGTTCGACCGACTCGGCCGGCAGTCCGACTTGCTGTGTCAGGCCGCGGACTTCTTCGAGACTTAGCGCCGCCCGCAATGAATCGCTGAACATTGCGCGGGCGTGTTCGTTCTCGTCGCCAGCGTAGGTTTCTACGAGCGTTTCGAGCTGGTCTTCTGTCTTAGGGCGAAGCAGGTCGCGAAAGAAGAGCAGGCCGCCGGGGGCGAGCACGCGGACGGCTTCGCGGAGGACGTCCAGCGGCTGGGGGATGTGGTGCAGGATGCTGTTGGACATGACGACTTGAAAGCTGTCGTCGTCGTAAGACAACGCTTTCGCATCGACCTTGTCGAGTTGAATCCGCATGGTCAGCCCGGCGATTTCGATGTTCAGGCGGGCCAGGTCGAGCATGGCGATGGCCGCGTCGGCCGCCATCACGCGGCAAGCGTCGCTCTGGCGGCAAAGCTCGATGGGAATCTGCGCTGTGCCGGTCCCTAAATCCAACACGTCGCCGGTGATTTCGCCGGCGGCGAGCAAATCGTCGACGAAACGCCGGTTCACCTCGCCGTGGTCCATTTCGTCGTAGTCGCGGGCCTCCTCGGGCGAGTCCATCACTTCCGGTTCGAGCGTGCGGGGGAGCATGAGGTTCTCCAAATTGGATAGGGCAGTTCTGGACCGAGGCAAGCGAGCCGACTGGCTCCGCGGGAGCGTCGCCCTCCCAA